>JAQYFM010000080.1 GCA_028723145.1 Spirochaetales bacterium
CAGGATCAACAGTTTTTACAGTAGAGGATACAATATTTATTGTAGGAAGAGTTTCTGTTCTATAGCCATTGTAAGAAATTACAATTCGATATTCACCAGCTATCATTCCAGCAAGGGTGTAATCTCCTCTACTATTTGTTATTGCTGAATAAACTAGAGTATCATCTGCTATGTTTGTTGCAGTGACAAGAACACCAGCATAATCATTAGTTAACTCTAATTCAACACTACCTGTTACAGATTTAATTGCAACTGAGAGTGTTAATAAATCAATTTGTTTTTCTATTGATGGTTCAATAACAAATTCACCAACTTGTCCTGTTACAAATCCATCCTTAGAAGCAAGTAATCTATATGTTCCAGGAATTACTCTATTTATTAAGTATTCACCCTTTTGGTCTGTTGTTGCTGTATATTGGTTCTTATCATTCTTTAATAGTAATGTTACATTTTCATATGTAGAAGCTCCCTCTAACTGCACCTTACCTCTTACTGTTGCTGTTGTAGACTTTAGAATTACATTATCTACACTTGATACAGTTCCTACTGTTACATCTACACTTCTACTCTTATCTGTTACATAACCATCCTTTGAGAAGGTTAATAAATATGTTCCACCCTTTTTAAGTCCAGAGAATCTATATGTTCCATCTACTGCAGATACTTCTGTATATACTTCTGTTGCTACATCACTATTTGTTAGAGTTACTACTACTCCACTATAATCTTCAATTTCACTAAGTATTACTGTTCCTGCTACTGCTCCACTTGCTAGTGGTAATGTTGGTATTGTTATTTCTGTTATTGTATTTTCAAGTATCGTTACTTCTTGTGACTGACTTGTATACCCAGGATAGCTTGCTGTTACTCTATATGTTCCAGGTTTTACATTCTTTGTAAAATACCCATCTTTATCTGTTACTACAGCATAATTACCATTTTCACTTGATATGGATATAGCAACTCCATCAGATGTGCTATTATTATCGCCTAATGTGATTTTTCCTGTAATTGTTCCTATATTTTTAAATAATGTTAACTTCTCTGATACTGCTGTTATTGTTGCTGCTTCAACATTAAAATATCCACTTGCTTGGGATAAATAACCTGTTGATGATGCTAATATTCTATATCTTCCTGGTTCTACTAAATCAAAAATATAGCTTCCATCAGGTGATGTTGCTTGTGAATATGATTTTGACTTATCTTCTTTTTCTAGTTTTACTGAAATATTTGAGTTATCCTCTTCGCCATCTAGTATTGCAAAGCCTTCTACTTTAGCAACATTACTTATTAATGTTACATCTTTTACAACTACTTCAGGATTCTCAATTTCTTCTGGACATGTAAGAATTACATCTTCAACCATTACTGGCATATGATTATCGAGTGTATATCTTAGCTTATAAGTTCCTTCTGCTACATTGTATATTGAAAATGTTCCATCTGCATCTGTTCTTGCTATATATGATGTTCCTGGAATATAAACTGTTATATCATAATGTTCTTCAGCTTTATCTATTAATGCCTTACCTCTAATTGTTCCTAAAGGCTTTAACTTTACTGATCCAACATCATTACCTTCCTTAATTGAAGGTAATACATCGTGTATCCATCCTCCTACACCTTGGCTCTTTTCGGGATCTCTTGATAAACCTCTATTATTAAATTCTGGTTCTTCAGAGGTAAAAAGTATTGAATACTTTGTTCCTTCCTTTAGACCTTGTATGACAAAGGACTTATCTGACTTTACTTTATCAACTTTGGCAGTATTTCCACTTTCATCTACTACCTTTACATATATATCACTTGCATTAACAGTACTTCCACTTGGGAGTGTTATCCTTCCTACTATTGTTGGTGTTGAGTATTGTTGTACTGGTACCTCATTCTTTGGCTGTTCACATGAGAATAAGAGAACAGCAAGAAGTAATGAAATAATTATAGTGTAAAGAGTTGACTTTTTCATATATTCCCCCAGATAAAACTAGTCTTATATTATAATGAGAAGGCATAGCCTACAGTGGCTAAAACACCTCTTCGTGTACAAATTTTCTTTCCCTTTAAATCTACTACAACAGTAGTAGCACTTTCACCTGTACCGACCTTTGATTCAAACTTTCCATCAATTTTTAGTGAATCAAAATCATTAATATATCTTACATCTGCAATGATATATCCTGGCCCCATTGATTTACTTACACAAATACCAGCAGTAATACCTAAAGTAGTACCTGTTAATTTAACAGAGCCTTTTCCAATACTTTTCATTTGGATATCAATATCACTTACAGGTAGAGAAATATAAGCACCACCATAAATTTCTGCAACAACAGGATGTCTAACAACTGCATAGGAAATAAGTAATGGTACTTCTAATGTTGAATATGTAATGGTGGTATCAGGAGTACCCATTCCACTTATGTTCATACTATTGTTTAGTGAAAGCATAACTTCTGTTTGAATCTTTAATTGATCAAGAAGTTTATAGTTAACAAATGCAGAAGCGTTGAATAATGGATTATTTTTAACAACAGGATTTACACCAGTACCAACCATATCTTCATGTGGAGTACTAAATGAATACATTCCTCCAGCTCTAAGCCCTATTGATATTTTTTGTGAACCTACGCCAGATGCACCACCTGTTATTATGTTTTTAAGATTGCTATCATATTTAATATTCCATTCACTGATTCTTCTAACTAAAGTTGTCTCGATATCAATCAGCCTTAGTTCAATTTCATATGATGAAACAGTATTTGAAACAGAACCTGTAATTAATAGTTCTGCACCCATCATATGACCAATTGATACTGCTTTTTTATCATCAACAAGACCACTTGTTTGAAACTTAAGTTCTTCTATTATTGCCTCTGTATTTTGTCTATCAAGTACAATGCAATCTCGATTTATCAAGGCATTACATAAATCGCCAACAAATTCAGTGTTAAATTGATCTGTTGCCCCATCTAAAGGCATTACAAACACAGAGGTTTTCTTACCTATATAAGCAGAAAACAAATCTGCTGCATCAGCTATAAACTCATCATAACTTACTGCTTTTGCAGAAAGAGAAGTTAACAACATAATGGAAATTAATAGTAATAGAATCAGTTTTTTCATTTTATACCTATTTTATAAAGAATATTTATCTTCAAATTGCTCTCTGAAAGAACTCTCAAGTTCTTCGATAATTACGGCAATAGCTCTACTTTTTGCACTACCATAATCTTGATGGCCTTCTCTTCCATGAGACGTATATACAAAGAGTGCACGATCATTTAATAAATCACGGAGTCTGATTTCAATATCATATTCTGCAAACACAAAATCTGAAGCAATGCCTGTTCCTTGAATCTTTCTAAAGTTTATTTGCCCCTCGGCAATTACCGTAGGCATTTCAGATCCACCTGATATTTTAATACCCATATCTGTTAGTATTCGTGCTAACTCTGCCTCAATTTTACCATTTTCATCACCGGAAAGAACAATTTCTAAACAAATTGAATTTGATACTTCCTTATATACATTTTCAGCCTTACGTATATCATAATATGAAATATTATCATTATCTAAATAGTTAATAATTGAAACATACATATTATATTTTTCAACAAGAGAATAATAAGAAACAGCTTTTTCTAATGATTCAAAAGAACCATTTGCTTCAATTGGTAATTTTTCTATTTTAATTAATGAATTTAATAGATTTTCTATTTCAGCTTTATATCTTGAAGAAGCTACTTCTTTATTAATGATAGCAACTGAGGTATAGCGTCCATCTTTCTCACGTTTTGTTTCTGCTATTTCAAGGCCATACAAATCTTCAACATCTATTACTATTTCAGATGCTTTAATAAATGATTCATCATAACCATCTTTGTTCTCAGTAATCGTTCTAGCTGTAACAGATTTTACATTAGTACCAAAAAGCGAAGCAAGCTCAACTTTTGCGTTGAGCTGTGCATCTTCTGCAGTCATACCATAACCTTTTCCTGTTAAATATTCACTTTTTGAATAAGTATTTGATGTTGACGTACATGATGAAAAAATCATTAATAGAGCTATAACGAGCGAAATAGCTCTCATCATTCTGCTAGTACCTCATCAACTGCTTTCTTAATATCATTAATAGCTTTATCAGCATTACTATCACCAAGAACTGAAAGATCTGCAACTGTTGCTTGAATTGCATGGTCAATCTGAGCTCTAACATTTGCAACAGGAAGACTTACAAGAACCCAAATTCCACCTTCTGCATCTTCCCAAAAATCCTCTTCAACTACGCCTGTAAGGAGAGCTGTTCCTGCTTCTTTAGATTTGATAACAAATGTATCAATATATGTTGTATCTTTGTTTGATACGTTTTCTTCTATATATCTTTCTCTTACAGCATCAACAGTTTTTGATACCCAAAGAGCAAGCTCTGCATCAGCATTAAGTCTTGCTTTTTCCTTTGCAACTTCAAAAGTGTATCCTTGACCAAAACCTGCTGCATAATGAACTTTCTTTGTAGACTTATCATGAATAACCCATTCAGGTCTTTTTACACCATTCTTTCCTTCTACTGTCTTATTTTGTGAGAGTGCAACCTTATGATTTGTCACACATGATGTAACTGTTAATACAAGAATAAGAGCTAACAATATCTTAGTAATTGTTTTCATGATTTCCCTCTCCTAGTTATGTTTGATATATTTTGATTTTAAATCTGTATTTTGCATTAATCAATATTTTATAACAAAGACTTATGAATATGGTTTATGGGTAATATTCATAACAATTTGTTTAAAAACAAAAAATGCCAGAATTCCTAATTAAGAGATTCTGGCAGAATGATTTTTATAAAATTATTATTTTATTAGATTCCAATCAAAAGAATCACCTTGATAACCAACAATTGCAGGTTCTTCTTCCAA
>JAQYFM010000081.1 GCA_028723145.1 Spirochaetales bacterium
GATTAACAGGTCGTGATGGTAAGACTGTTAGTCAAAGAGAAGATATTTAGTTTTTCCCCACCTTGTATATTACTTGGTGGGGGCTTTATCTAGATATGTTTAGACGCTATTTATTCATTGAAGCAAAAAAAGTGTGAACGCATAGTATGCCTGTAAATAAAACTACTTTTAGAAAAAGAGACAAAGAGAACAAAGTGTTGTCGAAATTACTTTTTCTGGATTTTCCGAGAAAAAATTGGTAGATTATAGATGAAAGTGCCCGCCAAGGTTAAGGTTTTCCTCCTCAAATCGGCGGGCCAGTTGCTTTATATGTCTTCAAAGAAATCTTTTTTTGAAAATAGATTTAATTATTGATGAACTAATCTTTCGAAGATAAACCGTAAAGAAATTACAAAAGGGGAATTAAATGCAACTTTGTGGTTTGCAAAAGTAAGTACCTTTCTCAACCTTCTTCAAAGTAGCACTTACCTTATTAGTTAGTGTGTTAATAAAATATGCACATTAATTAGTTGTAAAGTCAATAAAATGTTGACTCATATAGAGGTTCTTTACTATACTTAGACTGAAAGGAAAAGAATAAACTTAAAAGTAATCTTCCATTTGGAATGATGACTTTTAACCTGAAGGAGAGAGTATTATGTATGCGATGAATTTTGTCCAGGTTGGCGCAAATATCCAGAAAGAACTAGATGAAAGATCAATGACTCAACAGAGTCTTGCTGATGCACTTTCCATCTCAAAGCAGGTAATGAGCAAGATTATCAAAGGTGCAAAGGCAATCAATGTAAGCGAACTTGCAAAGATTGCTACTATACTAGGCACTACAACAGATTCTTTACTTACGATGAACATAGAAAGTGAACCTACAGAGAGCATGGCCTTTATGGGAACGATGCAGGATGAGAAAACCCGTGAAAAAGTGGAGATGCTCAGATCTGCTATTGATGAGATTCTGCTTTTGGAGGAACTTGCACGTGATTGAAATGAAAACACTGGAGTTGACGGAAGCAGAAGCCCTGAAAGTAAAAGACTATGCCGCCTCCAAGCTTGGCGTCTGTAGGAAAATGAATGATATCATAGGTACTCAGATTTTTCAGATACTTTCACTTCATGCCCGTGTCATCTATTATCCTTTGGGCAAAGAATCTGTTTGGGGATTTACCCGAATCAAGGGGGCAAGAGGAGGTGGCCAGAGTCAGAAGCCGTTTGTTGTAATCAATTCTTCTATCCCAATAGATTGTCAGGTATTTGCAGCGGCCCATGAGCTCTACCATATATGGGAAGATGACAAAGTTGATGTAGTGCCAGCCTATGTCATGGATGATGAGACAGGTGATCGTAATGAGTTGAAGGCAAACCGTTTTGCTGCAGAATTTCTTGTAGAAGAAGAACTTTTAATAAAAGAACTAAGAACTTACGGCATTGCCTCTGATAATGTTTCCTTAAAAGATATATTGATTCTTTCTGAGCTGTTCTGTGTTCCATATAGAACTATGGTCAAACGCCTTTTTGAAATTGGTTTTATCACAAAGACAGATAGAAATAGATTTCTTAATGCAAGTGAACAGGAAGTGATGATAGCAAGAAAACGATATGCACTTTCCATTCCTAAGGGAGATGAAAAGATTGCAATCGACAATCTTACGGAGTTAGCTGTAGATGCCTATGAAAACAAACGAATTACCTTCGAAAAGCTGGAATATCTTTTGGATATTAGTAACCTGAAACCGGTTGATGTTGGAATTTCAGAGAGCGAAAATAATCCTTTCCCTTCTGATGATGAACTGGATAAGATTATGGAGGAATAGGGGTGCTGGATAAAATCATCGTTGATGCAGATTTCTGTTTAAAACTTGGTGGAAGTGAAAAGTATAGATTTCTTTTTGAGATCCTACCCTTGATTGCACATGAAATCTATATGCATAGTCATGCTTTTGGCGAGGTACGTTATCCAGCAAGTGCATCAAAACAACTCTCAGACCTTATATCGAAAGGTAAGGTCAGAATAGTAGACCAAAGCACCTTATCGCCAGCTGATAGGGCAGTTTATGATATGTCTTTCCGAGCTCTCGAAAGAGTAATGATTAATCCGATCAAACCAAACAAAAATAGAGGAGAAGCTTGTTCTTTGGCATATGCAAAAGCTACTGGGATACCAATTTTTGCGACAGATGAGGCACATTTGCAGCCAATCATTGATTTAGTGTTGAATACGGGTATTGATGATATTACTTGTCTACGCATCAGAAATGTGGTTGAAATGATTCGAGATGGAAAGATTGATCTTTCAAGGAAATATGCGAAAGCATTATGGAGAATTGCATATAACAACAAGAACGTAACAAATGCCAATGATATCTTCGACAGGGAGATATGGCCGCTGGATAATTAAAATCACGTGCGACGTTTAGCATATTACCTTCTACAGAGTAATCATTTGACTTCTTGTTAATGTCAATTGATTGTTATTGAGTTTGTAATCTTGCTTTTCTCATGTCTGAAAGATTGAGTTTTTCCCTGATAAGGCAAAGATATCCAGTTCTGGAGGAATCTTCAATGCAACCATGGATGATATCATGAATGGAGTGCTGACCTATCGTAATCCTAGACTTGTCAATATCTTTGATAAACTTCATCTGATTGAAAACTTTGGCACTGGTATACCAAGAACACTTCAAAGTTATGAATCTTATGATGTTAAGCCAGAATTTAAAGCAAGTGAGAATTTCTTTATTGTGACCCTGCCGAATGTAGACTATATCCAGAATGAATCTATAAATGAGTCTATAAATGAATCCATAAATGATCTGGGTCTGGAAATACTACGGCTTATTAAGGAGAATCCTGGAATAAACGCTCCTTCCCTTACTTCTTTGTTGTCAGAGAAGGATCCAGCTGTCACTCTTTTCCGTGTAAAGAATGAAATTGGGCGTAACTTGGAAAGATATATAGAACATGTAGGTTCCAACAAGACAGGTGGATACTATCTGAAAAAGTTTTAAAATACAGCAAAGGAATAAAAGAAGAATATGAGAAGATGCTGGATGATGCAAAGTTTGGCATGTTTAACTTTGGTCACTTATCACTTTAGATTATAATAATGGCTATTTTTCAATATTTATCTTCTTCCTTGATTTTCCTGTATTCTACTCACAACTATCCCTAAAGACTCATATTTTGAGATATTATCGATTCGTCCTTGAAATAGAACGATACTCTGTAGGACTAATTCCTTGGCTTTGTTTGAATCTTCTAGTAAAGCTAGAAAGATTGTAGTAGCCAACTTTATCAGATATTTCAGAAACACTTAACTCTGTTTCCATTAATAGTTGTTTTGCAGTTTCCATCCTCATCGAGGTAGTATAATCAATAAGGTTTTCCCCAAATGATTCTTTAAAGAGCTTACTTAGAGCTGGAAGTGTTAAATTGAATCTGTCAGCTGTCTCGTAGGCTGAAAACTCAGGCTTTAGACAATTTGCATCAATATATTGCTTTATCTCGTTAATAGATGAAGCTAATTTTTGTTTTGCTTTAACCGATTTCCAAATACTATCTTTCCACATCTCTGCAATATCAATAACCTCTTGAACTGTATCAGCAGCAGATAGACGCATAGTAATGTTTTCATGCTCTCCAGATACAGGAAAATATCTGTTAATTAAGTTGAGCATGTCAGAAATAATGCACCTTACAAGATATACTGGTAAATCATCATTCTTGATGATTTGGGTAATTCCATCCATAGCTGCAGCTATTGATTCAAGGTTGTTCGCTGCAAGTGCGTTCTTAAGGGCCATCATTTCACTGTTAGGATAGAGAGCTTTTTTATCTACGCTACCTGATATTTCAGAGAAGGTTATTACTCTGTTATTACCTTTCACATACCGATGATCAAGGGCACCAGAAGCTTCGATATAAGATTGGCCAGCCTTTGAAAGATCATCTGTTGGACAACCAACTCCTATTGTAAGTGAAATATTCTCAAGCATTGCATTTGATAATAAATCTTGTGCAAGAGTTTTTCCTGAATCTTCATCATTACTGTTTAGTATGAAAACAATTTGTTCCTTTCTTCCAATAGCAGTACAGTAATAGAATAGATATTTATCTTTTAGTTTATTCTTTTCATTTGCTGCAAAGCTATTTAAATCAACATTTGTAGAAGAAACTGCTACTATTAGTATAGTTACATATTGATAGTATAAAGTTAAGCCTAAGTCCATATTATCTGTATTAAAGTCTGCAACTGAGTCATAAACACCATTAATAAGACGGTAAAGACGAGAATTTTTAATATCAGTCATATTTGCATCTAGAGTACTAGCAAGGTCAGTATTTTGGGTAGAGAGAATATCAATTGCCTTTGATATGCCCTTAAATTCATTATTTGTTTTTTCTGTATCACTTATTACATTTTTAACTTTTTCGCCTAAATCTTTGATTGGTGCATAGAGCTTCTCTTGTATATACATAATTAAAATAAAACAAAAGAGAGTAGTGAGAGTAACTGTAATCATGTACTCTTTAGAAATAGATGTAACTTTAGAAAAAATCTGCTGGGTATCTGGTAGAAGAGCTGTATAATGCCATCCTGTTGTTGGGGAAATATATTCTCTTGAACTTACACTGCTATCACTAACAGAATTTGAACTTGAGAAAATTAGTTTACCTTCGCTATCTTTGATGAAAATTAAAGCATTATAACTTTTCATCTTTGCACTAATCATCTTAGATATAGATGATTCTTTTACCTTAAAAATGATGTTTCCATATCTAATGTGAAAATCGGAGTAGAGTGGAATAATATAGAAAAGAAATCCATCATCATATCCAATTTCAGAAGAAGTAACGCAAAGGGGCCAATTTTCTCTAAAACTTATTGTATCAAAGTATTCTTTAGCATACTTAGTATTATCACCATTAAAGTTTTCTTTGAAAAAATATTCCTTTTTCCATGTTGTGGAGTAGGTCACCATATAATCACTTGAGAATATATTAATAAATATATCCTCTGCGTAGTCATTTGAGGATGTAATAATAGAAATATAGTTTATTAATGGAAGTAACTGGTAGGGATCCTTTGCTTTTCTTGCACTATTAATCGTTGGATCAATCATCAATCTAGATGCGGTTTCCATCATTTCATCAATTTTTCCATCTGAACGGAGTGCTAGTTGAGATAATTCCATATCAACAGTGTTAATAATCTCTTCTTTGAATTGACTCATAAAGCGGGAATTGAAGTAAATAGAAATTATTAAAACAGGAATAATAAAGATAATTAGAGAGGTGCCAAGATACTTGAAGTAATGAGTTCCTTTATTTTTAAAGATTTTTTGTTTGTCCATTTTTTCCTCAAAACTAGTCTTTTTTCACCCTCTTGCCCCAAAAACTATAAAATAGATTCTACTTGCTAATTTGTTTGTTGTAAAGTTTATGTTATCAACAAAAATGCCTATGCAAAAAATGAAAAGAAGCAAAAAATGGAAAATAGCTTTACTCCTTACTAGAAAAAAAGTCAATTGACTGGCACGTTTTTCTGCTTGAAGCTGAACTTGATACTAAGGAGGTTTCATGAAAAGCAAGGAGATTGCACAGGCTGAATTAAGCAGAAGAACAAAAAGAGCATTGCGTCGTGATTGGCAGCTAATGGTTCTTTGTATATTGCCTGTAGCCTATTTCATCATTTTTTACTATGTGCCTATGTATGGAGTGCAGATAGCATTCAAAGACTTCAAGGCAATAAAGGGTATTTGGGGAAGTCCATGGGTCGGCTTAAAACATTTTAAGCGCTTTTTTAATTCATCACAGTTCTGGCCTTTATTGAAGAACACGCTTGCTTTAAGCTTTATGCAACTACTAATTGGATTTCCTGTTCCGATAATTCTTGCAATTCTTCTAAACCAAATGCGCAATAAAAAGTACAAGAAATTTGTACAGTCAGTTGTTTATTGTCCTCACTTCATTTCTATTGTTGTATTAACCAGTATGCTATATATTTTCCTCTCACCTAGAAATGGAATAATCAACACAATGATTAAAGCATTAGGTGGAGAGTCGATTTTCTTTTTAGGAGAGGCTAAATACTTTAGAGGTGTATTTGTTGCATCAGGTGTTTGGCAGAATGCAGGTTGGAATGCAATTATTTATATTTCTGCATTAGCAGGTATTAGTCCTGATTTGTATGAAGCAGCTGAAATAGATGGTGCAAATAAGTGGCAGAGGATTTGGCATATCGATCTTCCAGGTATTTTGCCAACAATGGTCATGATGTTTATCATGGAAATTGGAAAGGTTATGAACCTTGGTTTCCAAAAAGCATATTTGATGCAAAATGCTCAGAACTTAGCTACAAGTGAAATAATTTCGACATACATATATAAAGTTGGTCTTATTAACGCTCAGTATAGTTATTCTGCTGCAATTAACCTATTTAACAACGTGATTAATATCATCCTCTTGATTTCGTGTAACTACCTTGCCAAGAAGATAACGAAAAATAGTTTATGGTGATGGGGGAAAAGATGAAAAGTAATTCACTATCAAGATTCCATGCTCAGTCATTTTCTGATAAAGCATTTGATATTTTTAATTATGTGTTTCTAGGCCTCATTGCTCTATGTGTGCTTTATCCACTTTACTTTATTGTAATTGCATCTTTTTCTGACCCCGTTGCAATTAACAATGGTGAAGTTGTGTTTTGGATTAAAGGATTCAACGTTACTGGTTATGAGAAGATATTTGAAAACACAAAGATTTGGAGATCATATGCAAATACAATCTTTTACACAGTGGTAGGTACTACAATCCAAATTGCACTTACAATGATGTTTGCTTATCCTTTGAGCAGAAAAGAATTTTGCTTGAGAAATCCATTAATGTTCCTTGCAATGTTCACAATGTACTTCCAGGGAGGTATGATTCCTACCTATCTTTGGATGGCTCAACTTTAGCTCTATAACACAAGACTTGTAATCCTGTTGTTACCTGCTATTAATGTATTTAACCTCATAATTGCAGTTAACTATCTGAAGAATAATATTCCAGAAGAACTTTTCGAAGCAGCTTCAGTAGATGGCTTAGGTCATATTCAGTATTTCATAAAAATAATACTACCTTTATCTCAGACAATTATTGTAGTTTTAATTCTTTATTACGGAGTTGCACACTGGAACGAGTTCATGAATGGACTTATCTATCTAAGAGATGAAAAACTGTATCCTCTCCAGCTTACATTGAGAGGAATATTACTACAGAACCAAGCTTCAGGCCTTGGCGATGTAGATAGTATGGTCGAACAGCAAAAGGCTGCAGAATTAATAAAGTATGGCCTTATTATTGTTTCGACACTGCCGGTTTTGGTTGTTTATCCATTCCTGCAGAAACATTTTGCTAAAGGAGTAATGATCGGTTCTGTAAAGGGCTGATACAATAGGAGGTATAAATGAAAAAAGCATTATCATTACTAATTATTGCTTGTTTGGTAACTAGCATTTGTTTTGCTGGTGGTGCTAAGGAAGCAGAGAAAAGTACAAAAGCAGACATTTCTTTTAATAAGGAAGGCCTGCCTATCGTAAATGAACCAATTACATTTGAGATTGCAGCAGCTACTCAGAAAAATAAGGATTTTAAGGAACTCCAGTTCTTTAAGGACCTCGAAGAAGCAACAAATGTTCAAATTACTTGGAACATGTCATCTGATGATGGTTGGAATGAAAAGAAGAGCTTGATTTTTGCAAGTAATATGCTTCCTGATGCATTCTATGGTAACGATATTCTCTCTGATGTAGATATTATGAAATATGCATCTCAGGGTATGTTAATTCCTCTTAATGACTTAATCGAGGAATATGCTCCAAACTATAAGGCTATTTTGGATCAGCATCCAGAATATAGAGCTCAATTAACAGCTCCAGATGGAAATATCTATGCGCTTGGAACAATCAATGAAATTAACCCTACAACACATGACCACCTCTTTATTAACAAGACTTGGCTTGATAACCTTGGCCTTGAGGTTCCAACCACAATTGAAGAGTTTGAAGCTGTATTAAAAGCTTTTAAGGAACAGGATGCAAATGGTAATGGTGATCCTAATGATGAAATTCCATTTACATTTAGATATAGCTCTACAGATGTTTATAACAGAC
>JAQYFM010000082.1 GCA_028723145.1 Spirochaetales bacterium
GTAGTTCCTTGTGGAACAACAACTGTAGTTGCTGACCCACATGAAATATGTAATGTAGCAGGCTTAGATGCCCTCTCCTATATGCTTAAGGCATCAGAAAACATCCCACTCTCCGTTTTCTATATGTTTCCATCATGCGTACCAGCAACTCCATTTGAGAATGCAGGTGCAGTATTAACAAGCCAAGATATTTTAAAAGTAATTGATAATGATAGAATTTTAGGGCTTGGGGAAATGATGAACTACCCAGGAGTTGTATATGGTGATGATGAAGTATTTAAAAAGCTTGGTGTTGCATATGACAAGAAAAAGAATATTGATGGTCACTCCCCTGCTATTAAAGACAATATTCTTGATGCATATACAGCTTGTAGAATTACAACAGACCATGAATGTGATACAGCAGAAGAATTAGTTGAAAGAGTAAGAAGGGGTATGTATGTAATGCTTAGACAAGGTACAGCATGTAAGAATGTTAAAAACCTTGTTAAAGGTGTTAACGAACAAAACTCTTCAAGAGTTCTATTCTGTACCGATGATAGACAGCCTCAGACAATAAAGGAATATGGACACATTAACCATGGAGTTAATATTGCAATTGAAGAAGGTTTATCTCCTCTTACAGCAATTTCTGCAGCAACTTTGAATGCAGCTACATGTTATGGCTTAAAGGATAGAGGTGCTATTGCACCAGGTCTTAGAGCCGACTGCTTTATTTCCTCCTCTCTTGATAGCATAAAAGCTGAAGAAGTATTTATTTTAGGTAATATTGTTGCGTCTAGTGGTGTTATTAAAGAAAAAGCACCACATACTGTACCAGAAAAGGTTTCAGGAATGATGGATGTTAAGGACTTTACTCTAGATAAGCTAAAGTTAAAGCTTGAAAAAGATGAAGTTAATGTCATCGATATTATTCCAGGTGGTGTTGTAACAGGAAGGTCTACTGAAAAAATACTTAGAGATAAAGATGGCTATTATGTTCAAGACAGTTCTAAAGACATCTTAAAGCTTGCAGTTGTTGAACGTCACCATGGAACAGGTAACGTTGGACTTGCCTTAATTAGAGGTTATGGCATGAAGGATGGAGCAGTAGCAACCTCAATTGCTCATGATTCCCACAATATCATTGTAATTGGTTCAAATGATGAAGATATGTTTATTGCTGTAAATGAACTTATCAAACTTGGTGGTGGAATCACTATGGTTAAGGATAAAAAGGTATTAATGAGTCATAGACTTGAAATTGGTGGTCTTATGACTGATGACAGCCAAGATGAAGTATGTAAGACTCTTGATGAAATGCATAAAGTTTCAGAAGAAGAATTACATGTTAATAAAGATATTGATCCATTTATGACACTATGTTTCATGGCATTACCTGTTATTCCAGAACTTAAACTTACTGATACAGGATTATTTGATGTAACTGCATTTAAGCATATTTCTGTTGAAGCTTAAAAAGTATTATTTTGATTTTGAGCGTCTAACACTAGGCGCTCATTTTTATTTAAAGGGAAAATATTTTTTATTTTATCTTTTTCGTATCAACTTTAGTTTACTGCTACAATTTTTGGTAAAAGTCCCTTGAAAAAATAGTGTTTTCATCGAAAAAGTCCCTTGAAAAAATAGCTACTTCTAAAGAAAAGTCCCTTAAAAAAGTATTATTTTATTACATTATAATAAGATAAAGAATAATAAGACGTGATATCAAAAAAAGCTTTATAGTTTAATAAATTTTAGCAATCAATCTTATAGTTGGAAAAATTTCAATAACCTATATTTAGCGTTATCATGATCTGAAAATTAATGCCGTATTCCCTTTTGATAAAGCTTTAACTTAGCTTTTTCTTCGCCTTTTTTATTGGTTAATTTTGCTGAATAATTTGAATAGATTTCAGCTATCTCTTCACTATTATCTTCAAAATAAGAATTAACTTCTTTATTTGCAACATCTGAAGGAATACCTTTTTGTTTAAGTCTTAATACTAGTAAAGCTTTACCTTCAGGATTTTTCTTTAGCCTAGAGCGAATAAAGACTTGGCAGAATCGTGAATCAGAAAGATAGTTTTCATCTATCAGTCTTTTAACAGACTCTTCTATTTCATTTTTATTATAACCTTTAGAAAGTAGCTTTTGTTTCATCTCTTCTACAGAATGCTCCCTTAGAGCTAGAAGAGAAAGTGCTTTATCATAACAATTCATACATCAATAATAATAAAAAAAGAACCCATGAGAAAGCCCATGAGTTCCTGTCCAAGCTCCAAACAGA
>JAQYFM010000083.1 GCA_028723145.1 Spirochaetales bacterium
ACGATCACGAGGGTTTAACACAATGGAAAATAGTGCAAGTGAATCTTTAATTTCCTCACGCTCATAGAAACGTAGTGCTCCAACTACTTGGTAAGGTATCCTATATCGTGAAAAAGCTGTTTCAAATTCTCTTGATTGAGCATTAGTTCTATAAAGAACAGCAACAGACTTATAATCAGGAAGGCGAGAAATTAACATTTTAACCTTTAGTGCTTCCTCATCAGAATCAATTGCACTAATTAATTCAGGCATATCACCCCTTTCATTATTTGTAAAAATAGTTTTATCGTGTCTACCTTTATTATTTTTAATAACAGATGATGCAATGCGTAAAATATTCTTAGTACTTCGATAGTTTTCTTCTAACTTAATAATTCTAGTATTAGGATAGTCATATTCAAAGGAAAGGATGTTTCTAATCTCTGCTCCTCTAAACTTATAAATAGACTGGTCATCGTCTCCTACTACTACTAGCTGGGTATCAGGACCAACAATCTCTTTTAATAGTCTAAATTGAGAAGCGTTAGTATCTTGATACTCATCCACTAATATTAATTTAAATCTAGACTTAAAGTATTCTCTAACATCATCATTATTTACTAATAATTCAGTTGTCCGAATTATTAAATCGGCAAAGTCTACACACCCTGAACTTCTTAAAGCCTTTTCATAGGTTGCATAGTAAGTTCTAAATCCAGGTAAGTGATAAGCAATTCCATTTAATTCTTTGGAATCTGGGTCTAAACCTTTATCCTTTGCCTTACTAATTTGCTTCATAAATTCTCTTAATTCTGCCTTCTTTTGATCTGGATAAGAATTTGCAAGCAAATTTAATGAATCATCATCGTCATAGATAGTAAATGAACTATTTAGGCCAATTCTATCTCCATAACGACGAAGAACGTAGGCGCCAAAGGAGTGGAAGGTTCTCATCTCAAGCCCATTAATATTTTCATCAGGGATCATATTGTTAATTCTGTCCCTCATCTCTTTAGCAGCTTTATTTGTAAATGTTACTGCTAAAATTCTATAGGGACTAATTCCCATCTCTTTTATTGCATAGGCAATTTTCGATGTAATAACACGTGTCTTACCTGAACCAGCTCCAGCTAAGACAAGAAGTGGATTGGAAAAATCCAATACCGCTTCTTTTTGCATATCATTTAATGTATTTAATAAGTTATCCATTAAAAGACTTTCCTTATTAAGATAGCTTCAAGATCGACTCCACGAACTTTTCTAATACCCACTTCAACAACATCACCTGGGTTAATCCCCTCACCCATTATTACTGTTAGGCCATCAACTTCAGGAGCTTGAGAGTAAATACGTGCAATAGATAAATCTTCACCTTTGATGTTCTCTTCAACTAGTGCAAGGTACTTTTTACCTACAAAACGCTCTAAATTTTCCTCTGTTATCTTACTTTGAAGCTCTTCAAGCTCAGCTTTCCAAGGTGTTGCTCTCTTAATTGCCTTCTTATGCTCTCTCTCACCTCGCATATCGAAAGCAGGAGTATCTTCTTCTCTTGAGTATAAGAATGAACCCATCCAATCAAAACGAGCCTCACGAACAAAACGCAACAACTCATCAAAGTCCTCTCTTTCCTCTCCAGGGAAACCAAGCATTAAGGTTGTTCTAATAACTGCTTCAGGAATTTGAGTTCTAATATTGTTTATTAAAGCTAGATATTTTTCTCTATTACCTGTTCTTTTCATACCTTTTAATACTCTTTCACTTGCATGTTGGAAAGGTATATCAAAATAAGGTAAAACTTTTTTATTATTTTTAATAATATCGATAATTTCTAATGGGAATGTATCAGGATGGATGTATAAAAGTCTTAGTACAAAGTTACCTTCAAACTCAGCAATAGTTTTTAATAGCTCAGGAAAATGAGATTTACCATCCCAATCAGTACCATAAGCACCTAAATCTTGAGCAATTAAATTAATTTCATAAAAACCTTCACTAATTAATCTCTTTGCCTCAGCTAATACATTATCCATAGGTCTACTTCTGAGTGGACCTCTAATTATTGGAATTGCACAGTAATTACATCTATGGTTACAGCCTTCTGATATTTTCAAATAGCATGAACGTGGCATTGATAAAAATTCATTTCTATCATCTTTATCCTTATCAGGATCAGGATATTCTGGAGCTAATACAATTTGCTCATCAGCCTTTTCTAATTCATCTAAAAGATTTGAAAATTTTGATAAATCATGGTTTCCAAAGATAGCATCTGCTTCTTCTAACTCAAGCTCCTTGCTGTAGCGTTCAGCTAAACAGCCTCCTAAAATAATTTTGGCATTTGGAAAATTATCTTTTAATGAAAAGAAAGTATTTATTGATTCTTCCTTAGCACTTTCAATAAAACCACATGTATTTACAAAGAGTAAATCAGCATCCTTTGGATCTTTTGTTACCTCGTAACCTTTTTCTTTTGCAATTGTTAAAATTATTTCGCTATCGACCTGATTTTTAGCACAACCAAGGCTTTCAATGTATATTTTTTTACTCATAATTAACCCTTTTCAATATCCAATAAGAAATAATAAGTTGAATACCAGTCGAATTTTTATACATATTATTGCATAAATTTTCAATGGCTGATAGTATCCAATAGAATATTCATTTTTTTTAAAATAAGAGGGCCTATGACCAAATACATCATTAAGCGACTGATTGGCATGATTCCTACAATGCTAATCATCATCACTCTTAGTTTCTTTATTGTACGTATCGCACCAGGCGGACCTTTCGATGGGGAAAGAGCACTTCCTGAAGTTGTAAAACGTAATATTGAAGCAAAGTATCATATGGACGAACCTCTCTGGCAGCAGTATGGAAGATATCTATTTGATGTTATCAGAGGAGACCTTGGACCTAGTTATAAGTACAAGGACCACGATGTTAACTCTTTGATATTTAACTCAATTCCTAATTCAATTTATCTTGGCTGTATAGCTATGGCTATTGCCCTGCTGTTTGGTGTGTCGTTTGGCATTATAGCAGCAGTTAAACAAAACACACTGCTTGACTACCTTCCTATGGGTATTGCGGCACTTGGACTTTCAGTTCCGCTATTCGTAGTAGGACCACTATTGCAATACATATTTGCAATGAAGCTTGGATGGTTCCCTACCTCAGGATGGTTTACAGAAGGTCTTGGATGGAAAACTATCGTACTTCCATCAGTTGCTCTATCTTTCGCTTACTATGCAGATATTGCACGTTTAACAAGATCTTCAATGCTTGAAACTCTTCGTTCTGATTACATTAGAACAGCAAAAGCTAAAGGTATGAGAAACAGTATCATCATCTTTAAACATGCTATGAAGGGTGCAATGCTTCCAATCGTAAGCTACCTTGGACCTGCATTTGCTGGTATTATCACTGGTAGTATCGTAGTTGAACAGGTATTCCGTGTTCCTGGCTTAGGTAAGTTCTTTGTTCAGTCATCATTTAACCGTGACTATACACTCATCGTTGGTGTAGTAATTGTTTATTCTGCAATTCTCATCGTCATGAACTTTGTCGTAGACGTTGTATACGCACAGCTTGACCCAAGAATTACTTACAAATAAGGTGGATGGAAAATGATGAGAAAAAAGAAAGAACAAACAGTTAACGAGTTTAACCAGGTTGTAGTCGGAAACAGCCTTACTAAGGAAGCATGGAAAAGATTAAAGAAAAATAAGATGGCAGTTTTTGGCATGGTAGTTGTAATTATCTACGCTATCATTTCCTTCTCTGCTTCACTTCTTCCTATCTATCCATACGATGAATCTATCATTGACCACCAGCATTTAAGACCATCTCTTACAAAGACTTCTGGTGAATTAATGCTTGAACAGCAATATAAGAACCTTTATTTTAAGGCTTGGAGAGCTGGTAGATTAGTACTCTCAGAAGATGAAAACCAGATGGTTGAAGAGCTTATTTTAAAGAATGAGACTAATAAAGTTTGGGATTACCTCTATAAAGAAGGTGAAAGTCAAAGAGAAGCTGGTACATTTACTTTCAACTCCTCAGAGCAAAAGACAATCGATAGATACATTGATAAGATTAATACAGATATCCAGATTACTATCGATAATCTTTATTACCTATTAAATGGTAAGAAGGTAAAGCTTTCAAAGCTCGACTATGCAACTTTATTGGATTTATATTCAAAAGAAATCAATGCATCTGCTGATTTAATTGAAGAGTCTTTAAATAAGGAAATAAGATCACAAGTTACCAACACAGTTAAGGGTAACCTTGCTGATGCATCAGAAGAAGATATTACAGCTGCTGTAAATCTTGAAATTGAAAACATGTCAAGAAAAGATTGGGAAGCTAAAGCTTGTGAATCTATTATCGGTAAGCTCGAATCTAGTGCTAAAAAGACTATCGAGAAGAAGATGAAGGCTCAAATTGCAGAAGGTTCTGTTGAATTCCCATACAAGGGTGACATCGAAGTAAATGATCACATTACAGCTAAGGTAGAAATTAGCTTAAAGCACATGAGAAGATACTTCCTTGGAACGGACTACCTTGGTCGTGACTTACTATCTAGAATTATTTATGGTGGTCAGATTTCTATTGCAATTGGTTTAATTGGTACAATTACTTCAGTACTTATCGGTATCTTAGTAGGATCAATTGCAGGTTATAGAGGTGGTAAAGTAGACTACTACTTAATGAGATTCGTAGATATCATGTACGGACTACCATACATGCTCTTAGTAATTATTTGTATGGCTATCTTTGGTAGAAAGATTTTCAACCTATTCTTTGCACTTGCAATGGTATCATGGCTTACAATTGCACGAATGGTTCGTGGTCAGATTATGAGCTTAAAGAACCAAGAGTATGTTGAAGCAGCAAGAAGTATGGGTGCATCTACATCACACATCATTCTTCGCCACATGGTACCAAACTCACTCTCAGTTATCATTGTTTACTCAACAATCAGAATTCCAGCATTCATCATGCAGGAAAGCTTCTTATCATTCCTCGGTCTCGGTGTTCAAGCACCATATGCTTCTTGGGGTTCATTAATTGGTGATGGTGTTGCTTCAATGACACTTTATCCATGGAAGCTTATCTGTCCATCTGTAGCAATGATTGTATTCTTATTTGCCATGAACTTCTTTGGTGATGGTTTAAGAGATGCCTTCGACCCACAGAGTAAGAACCAACTTTAAAGGAAATACCGAATATGAGCGAACAGAATAAACCAGTATTAGAAGTAAAAGGCCTGCAGACATACTTTAAAACCGATGCAGGTATTGTAAAAGCAGTAGATGGCGTCTCCTTTACAGTTCATGAAGGAGAAACAATCGGACTTGTTGGAGAGTCTGGTTGTGGAAAGAGTGTTACAAACCTTTCTATCATGCGCTTAGTACCTTCCCCTCCAGGAAAAATTGTAGGTGGTGAAGTCTTGTATGAAGGCCGTGATATCATGAAAATGAGCGAAAAGGAACTTAGAACAATCAGAGGAAATAATATTTCCATGATTTTCCAGGATCCAATGACAAGCTTAAATCCATTTCTAAAGATTTCTACTCAGATGATTGAAACAATTCGTCTTCACCAGAATCTTTCAAAGAAAGAAGCTCGTGAAAAAGCAATTAAAATGCTTGCTGAAGTAGGTATTCCTTCTCCTGAAAAGAGAATCGATTGCTATCCTCACCAGTTCTCTGGTGGTATGAGACAGCGTGTAATGATTGCTATGGCATTAAGCTGTAACGCTAAGGTATTAATTGCAGATGAACCAACAACTGCGCTCGATGTAACAATTCAAGCTCAGATTTTGGAACTCATCCAAAAAATTAATAAAAAGTTTAAGACCGCTGTAATCCTTATTACACACGACCTTGGTGTTGTTGCAGGTATGTGTGATAACGTATGTGTAATGTATGCTGGTAGAATTGTTGAGCAGGCTCCTACTCACGAACTATATGCAGCACCATCACATCCATATACTCAGGGCTTAATTGCATCAGTACCTAGAATGGACGAATCAGATAAGAATAAGAAGTTATTCTCTATCGAAGGTCAACCACCAAACGTTATTGATCTTCCACCTTGCTGTCCTTTCCATCCAAGATGTCATAAGAAGATTGGTATTTGTGAACACATGTATCCACCAGTAAAGCAGCTTAGTGATACACATACATGTGCATGTTGGCTCCATGCATCTCAGGAAGAGATTAAGAAAGCTGAAGAGGAGGTCAAGAAGAATGGCTGATGATAAGAAAGTACTTTTGGAAGTAAAGGATCTAAAACAGCACTTCCCTATCGATAATGGTGGTATCTTCAAAAAGCAAATTGGTGCAATTAGAGCTGTAGATGGTGTATCTTTCACAGTAAATGAAGGTGAAACACTTGGTATTGTAGGTGAATCAGGATGTGGTAAATCTACATGTATCAGATCTATCGCACAGCTATATAAGCCAACTGCAGGTGAAGTTATCTTCCAAGGTGTTGACCTTTGTAAAGCAGATAGCAAAACTCTTCTAAAGTTTAGAAAAGATATTCAGATGATTTTCCAAGATCCAATGGCATCTCTTGATCCAAGAATGACAGTAAGATCTATAATCGCTGAACCACTTAATATTTATAATAGAAGAGGTTTATTAGATCACAAATGGACTGTTGAAGAGATTGAAGAAAGAGTTGAAATTCTCATGGAGAAAGTTGGTCTTAATAAGACATTTAAAAACAGATATCCTCATGAGTTCTCAGGTGGTCAGAGACAGAGAATTGGTATTGCAAGAGCACTTGCATTAAATCCAAAGATTATTCTTGCTGACGAACCTGTATCTGCTCTCGACGTTTCTATTCAGGCTCAGATTCTTAACCTTATCTCTGACTTACAGAAAGAAATGGGTATTACATTTATCTTCATTGCTCACGACCTTGCTGTTATCCAGCACATTAGTGACCGTGTAGTTGTAATGTACCTTGGTAAAGTTATGGAAATCAGTAAAGCTGATGAACTGTATAGCAATCCTAAACACCCATACACTACTGCACTTCTTTCTGCAGCTCCAATTCCTGATCCAGTAAAAGAAAGATCAAGACAGAGAATTATTCTTTCTGGTGACGTACCTTCTCCAGATAAGGAAAGAAAAGGATGTTATTTCTACGATAGATGTCCTCACAAGATGGAAAAGTGCTCATGCAACATTCCGCCAATGTTTGATTGTGGACCAGAGCACCAAGTAGCTTGTTGGCTCTATGAGGAAAAGTAAACAATAACTAAAAGGCTGTTAAAAAACAATAAAGTTTAATAACAGCCTTTTCTTTTATTTATTAACTAAGCTCAAGAATTCCCATTTTTCTCTACCCTCAGCAATTACGTTATCTAAAATCATTTGAGAATAATTACACATACTAGTCTCTTGCTTTATTGTATCTAGCGATATCTCTTAATACTCTTTCCTTTAGCATTACTTATTTATATAGTTTTATTACA
>JAQYFM010000084.1 GCA_028723145.1 Spirochaetales bacterium
TTATTCAAATGAGTTCTAGACTCAGAGAAATTGGTGATAGCCTTCATGAGGTTTACCTAACAATCGATGAATACTTAAACGATGAAAGAAAACACAAGAAAGATGAATCCTTCCTTAATCGTTTATCAAAGATTATCAAGATTAGTAAATGGAACAAGGAATAAGGAGATAGAATATGGTTCACGATGCTAATTACAAAAAAGGTGATATTATCTATAAACAAAGAGATGAAGCAAATGAAATCTTCTTTATTAAATATGGTAGTGTTTATCTCTATCTCGATTATAAAACAGATCATGCAAAGCTAATTGGTACTGCTACAGAAGGAAAGGTATTTGGAGAACTTGGAGTTATTGAAAGTAAACCACGTACAATGACTGCTGTTGCTGCTGAAGATACTATTGTAACTATTGTTGATA
The DNA here is from genome assembly GCA_028723145.1 of Spirochaetales bacterium. Taxonomy (GTDB): domain Bacteria; phylum Spirochaetota; class Spirochaetia; order Sphaerochaetales; family Sphaerochaetaceae; genus Bullifex. The sequence continues at coordinate 420 of JAQYFM010000084.1, forward strand.
AAACATCATTTCCTGAATATATTAAGCAAAATCAAAATAAAATGATTCTTGTAATGGAAAGTTTAAGTTCACGAATTCGAGCACAATCTCAAAAGCTTGTTAAAGCCTGCAAGGTAGTAGCCTCTTATACTGAAGAGAAAGAAAATAAAGGGAATGTAGATAAAGCATTAATAGATAAAATGAAAACTCTTGCAGCAGAAAATATAGGGTCAAGGAATTAATTAGTAACGATATCAGTCTTAAATTTAAGTCTCTTAATCTATCTAAGCTCTTTTACTTAGCTCACTTTAAAATGAATTGAGTATATATTAGAAAAGGCAAGCCGTATTTTAGCTTGCCTTAGAAATGATTTTGATTTTTCTTTAATTACTTATTTAAATTATAAGTAGTTTCAAATACTGCACCATTTACTACCCAAACATCGGATAAGTCAGGTTTTCCATCAACGGCATTACAAACTAAGTAATCTCCAGATGCATGATTTGTTTCTGATTTATTAGTGTAAAGAACATCCCCCCAAGCAGTTTGAACTTCACAAATAATGTTCTTAGGAACAAAGAATGCAAAGTTTGAATCTGGAGTAGCTTTTGCTCTAATAGGAATGAAGATGCCTTTATTGTTTGTAAAATCTTCTTCTGATAATGCACTACCATCTTCTCTAGTATAAGACTTTAATACCTTAGAAAGCTTTGTAACCCACTCTTCTCCAAGTGTACCCTTTAATACAACAGATACTCCATCATCTTCTACATGGTAATCTGTAAGCTCTAAAAAGTTATAAGTATCATATGGCTCATTAACCATCATACCGGAAATAACATAATCTGTTTTTCCTGTTAGAAAGCCTTCTTCCATGTGCTGAGCAAGATAATCATCAGCAGTACATTCAATTGCTTTTGTACTTTGACATGAAATCATAACGAAGAGAGAAAATAAAATAAGTGAAAAAGAAATAAAACGTTTCATTGTAGCCTCCGGGGGGAATTTTCTCATACTTTACCTATTTGTGAAAAGGTGTTTGGACTAACCAAACACCCTCTTTTTTACATTTTTGCTCTTACAAGCTCTTTGGCAACATCTTCTGTTAAAGAAGCTAAATCATTTTTTATTTTTGTAGAAAGGGCAATATTCACATCACCCCATTTAAGGTAAGCACCAAAACGACCATTAAGAACTCTTAGAGGCTTACCTTCAAAGGTACCAAAGTCCATTAAAGGAAGAGACTTTTCTTCTTGAGCTTTGATGATATTTACTAGCTCTTCACTAGTTAAAGAATCACTTCGCTCTTGGTCTGCTTTTGACAATCGATAATTCTTATCCCCACATTTAATGTAAACACCATAACGGCCACTAAGAACTTCGATAGGTTTACCATCATAGACACCACGAGAAGATTCAATTGTTTCCTTTTGAGTATTCTGCTCATGACGCTTAATTATATCTTCAACCTCTTCTTGAGTAAGTTCAGCGCTTCTAGCTTTTTCATCCTTTGTTAATGCGATATTCTCACTACCCCATTTTAAATAAGATCCAAAACGCCCTTTCTTTATAGAAACAGCTTTTCCTTCAAATGGAGAATACTCAACTCCCTTAGAGGATGCGCCATCCCGACTAACTAATGATAATGCTTTTTCTGCAGTAAGCTCAGTTAATGGCCCAAAAACCTTATAATTAGCACCTTTATATGTAATATACCCGCCATATGGACCATTATTGATTACTATTTCATTTCCTTCTTCATCACTTGCAATTGCCTTTGGAAGTGAGAAATAGAAGTCAATTTCTTCCTCTGTATAGCTATCTGCACTTTTCTTACTTTTTGGTACATTACAGGTTTTATCACCTCTTTGCCAGTATTGACCATGCTTACCAGATTTAAGCTGAGTCTTGTTATCAACAGTAGTTTCTTCTGGATGGAGGGTATTCTTTATTAACAGAGCAATATCATCATCATTAAGAGTTCCAGGACAAAGTGTATCAGGAAGATTAATCATGACAGCCTTACCATCATCCTTCTTTTTATCGAGCAATAGATAAGCACCAAAAGGTCCTACCTTAATTTGGTACTTAACCTCTCCTTCGACATTGGCTACTCCAGAAAGATGAGGGAATGTTAACAATTTTGCATCAAAATGATCACTTCTAGCTCCTTGAACTAAAGAATTTAAGCCTTTAACACTACCTTTTCCATAGTAGAAGTCTTGTAGGTATCTTAAGGCATCACCTTCACCATTTGCGATTTTATCAAGTTGATCCTCCATTTCAGAGGTATATGAATAGTCAACAAGATCCTTAAAAGATTCATTCATTAATCCATTTACAGCAAATCCTGTAAAAGAAGGAATTAAGCTTCTATCTTTTTCAATTGCATAACCACGATCTAAAAGGGTTGAGATAATAGTTGCATATGTACTTGGTCTACCGATACCTTTTTCTTCAAGCTTTTTAATTAAAGAAGCTTCATTGTATCTAGCAGGTGGTTGAGTAACATGCTCTTTACCGTTAATTGATATTAATTTCTCTTCATCTCCAGCACTAACAGAAGGAAGAGAGGTCTCTTTCTCTTCATCGTCTTGGTCAGTTCCATAAACCTTTAAATAGCCAGGAAATACTACCGATGTACCAGATGAAGTAAATCTAGCATCTTGGCATTTTACCTTAACCGTTGTAGTACTCTTAATGGCTTCACTCATTTGAGTTGCAAGAGTTCTCTGGTAGATTAATGTATATAGCGCAAGCTCCTTCCCTTTCAGACCACTTTCATCTGGACGCCTAAATACATCACCAGCTGGTCTAATCGCTTCATGCGCTTCCTGTGCATTCTTGCTCTTATTTTCAAAGTGACGCTCTCTAGAAGACAAATATTCAGTACCATAGTCACTCTTAATTTGCTCGCGAGCAAGCGAAATACATTCAGATGAAAGATTAACACTATCAGTACGCATATAGGTAATAAAACCGTTTTCAAATAGAGACTGTGCAACTCTCATAGTTTCTTTACTAGAAAGTCTCAATCTTCTATTTGCAACCTGTTGGAGTGTTGAGGTTGTAAAAGGTGGAAGAGGAGAAGACTTACTAGTTTTGTGAGTTACGCTTTCAATAAAAAATGGATTTTCATTGCAAATCTTTTCAACCTCATCGGCAAGCTTTTTATCCAGCAGTAAGGTCTTTCCATTAAATTGACCAGTTGTAGAGTCAAAGTCTTTACTTGTAGCAACTCTCTTTTCCTTATATTCATCAAGAGTTGCTTCAAATCTTTTACTATCCTTTGTTTCAAGTAAAACCTTTACATCGTAGTAAACAGAAGGAACATATGTAAGTCTTTCATTTTCTCTATCAACAATAAATCTTAAACCAACAGATTGCACACGACCTGCAGATAACTTTTTGTTTGACAGTCTCTTCCACAACACTGGAGAAACTTCATAACCATAAAGACGATCGACAATTCTTCTATCCTCTTGAGCCTTTACAAGAGCAAGATCAAGTTCTCTGCCCTTTGAAAGTGCTTCAGTTACTGCCTTTTTAGTTATTTCATGGAATACCATTCTCTTTGTCGGAACTTCAGGTTTTAAAAGCTCCATTAAGTGCCAAGAAATAGATTCTCCTTCACGGTCCTCATCGGTTGCAAGTAAGAGTTGTTCACTCTTTTCTAGTTTCTTTTTTAAATCATTTACAAGGCTTTCTTTTCCCTCTGTAATAACGTAATGAGGCTTAAAATTATCCTCAATATCTACACCTAAGGTATCAGAAGGAAGGTCCCTAATATGACCTTTACTTGCCACAACAGAGTAATTTTTAGGCAAATACTTCTTAATTGTATTAGCTTTAGTAGGAGACTCAACTATAACAAGAGTCTTCTTTGCAGGATCAAATTCCATACTCCCTCCAATAAACATAGAAAATAATCCTGCATTTTTCGATTTGTCAAGAAAAAATTTTAGCCCTTTTCTAGTTATTACATAGTAATAAAAATTTTATTCAACTTTCTCAAGAACAAATGCAAATGGGTCTTCAGAGGCCTCATTCTTAAATAATGCCTTCTTTGCAATATCAGACCCAGTGTTTCTAAAAATTAAATATGTACCACTTTCATCACTTTTAAAAAGGAATTCGGTAATAGTTCCTACCTTAATTCCAAAGGCTTTAGAAGTAATATTAAGAATTACTCTATCTGTAGTTTTTTGAACCTTAACTGGCTGAAAAGCAGTAGGTGTGACATCTAGGATATTAATCTTTCTACAAATATCCTTATAAACCCTAGCAACATCAATTTTGTCTTTAAATTTAATCCAAGGCCAAGGACCTTCAATTGGGTCAAAAGGAAAAAATGGTAGTATTTCTCCATCTAAGTTATAACTAATAGCCATGTATTGGGCGCCCTCATCTTCTATAAGTTTTGCTACAAATTCTATATCCTTAAACTTTCCGTTATTATCATCACCTTTATTAATAAAACGATAGGTACCAGAGTAATTGCCTGTAGTAAATGTTACTTTTGATGCCGATAGAGTATTATTATTTTCATCACGTGCACCAAATGTAATTGTGTACTCTTGATTCTGATTTAAGTTTTTAATCGTATAGCTCAATTCACCATTTAGTAATCGAACAAACGGAGTTCTATCGATATAAATATCGTAATAAACAGCGTTATCAACCTTATCCCAAGATAAAGTGACATTATTTGTATAAACCTCATGATAGAGAGCTGCAAAGAGTGCTGCAGGACATAATAAAAACAATATTGTAAAAAGTATTTTTTTCATATTTTCTTTCCAAAAAAATAAAGTCTGTTGTTTGAAAAAGTAAAAAGTTGTCTTGCCCTTTCAAATTACAACAGTTAAGCTTATTTTATGAGAAAAATTATTTTTGTACTAGCATGTTCCTTGAGTCTCCTTTTTAGCTGCACTGTTACTGAAAATGCATCAATAAGTAAAAGTACAAGTGGAACTTCAATGACAGATATTCACGTAGAAGATTACTTTATCGATGTATTAACCGATTTTGCTGAGTTCTTACCTGAGTCAGATGAATCAATTATGGATAACGCCATAAATTCATTTGCAGGTCAGTTATTTGGAGTTGAAGGTATTGAAGGAGTTCAGGCTGTAAAGACTTCAAACAATGACTACACTCTTTACTTTGATTTCAATTCATTTGAAGACCTTGCAACAAAGCTTTCGGGAAAAAACTCACAATCAATTATTAAGCAATCAAATGGGAAACTCTCTTTCTATGTTGATATCGACAACTACACAGAGCTTGAAGCAGTTGTTCCATTCCTAGCAGATCCTAATATTGAAGTATTCTTAGCAAAGTACAACGTTGGATATAGCGAAGAAGATTACCTCGATATGATCGTATTCTCACTTGGTGAAGAAGCTCCTGAATCACTACAAAATAGCTATATAACTATTAATTTAACTCTTCCAGGAGATGTTATCTCGGTAAATGGTGCTCAAAAAATATCACGCAATACAATTAAGTATTCATTTAGACTAATCGATTTTCTACTTTTAAATAATCCATTAAAGTTCGATGTTAGTTGGAAAGTCTGATAATTTCGTTGACACCTATCCAATAAAAATGATAATTTCAATAATGGTATCTCTGACTACATATCAGAGGTGTCACTATTAACTAAAAGGAAAAAAGAAAATGGCTGACACAGAAGAAAAGAATCTTGACTTTAAAAAAGGTGGTAAACACACAGAAGAAAAAGTCGCAGCAAAAAAATCAAAGAAGAGCTTTGCATGGTGGGCTGGTGTAGTAGTACTTATCTTAATCTCTATTACATTCGTTCTTCCAGCAACAGGTATCGGAGCACTCTTTGCAGAAGATAGCATTGTATTCGGTAAATACAATGGTGAGAAAATTGAATATAAGCCAGGTAACTACTTTGGTAACCAAGTAAACTCTTTGGCATCTCAGTATGATTCACTCGACATGTCAAGTCTTTATTCTGTTTGGTATCAAGCATATCAAAGCACAGTATTACAAACAGCTTTAAATCAGGCTGCTAATAAGGCTGGTATCAAGGCAACAGATTATGCAACTAACCAGTACATCCTTGATTCTGGTATCTACAATACTGATGGTGCTTTTGATAAAGCTAAATACGATGGCTACACACAGGCACAGAGAGAATCAATTTACAACAACGTTTATAGTTCAATTCCTGGAATGACAGTTGCAAATGACTACAGCACAGTTCGTTCTTCAGATAAGGAAAAAGACTTTGTTAGTACAATGGCTGCAACAGGTAGAACATTTGAATATGTTGCATTTGGTTCTGAAACATATCCTGATAGCGATGCAGTCAACTACCTCAACTCTAATCCACAGCCTTTTGCTAAAGTTGGTGTTTCCATCATTTCTGCTGAAACAGAAGATGCAGCTAAGGTTTTAATGGATGAAATTAAAGCTGGTACAAAGACTTTTGATGATGCAGCAGCTAATGACTCTATAGATGCTTTTAAGAGTGCTTCTGGTAAAGTTGGTGAAGTATACTTCTACAACCTTCAAAACACATTAGGAAGCCAAGATAATGCAAATGCAGTATTCTCAACAGCAGTTGGTGAGCTTGCAGGTCCTTACTACACATCATATGGCTACTCATTCTTCAAAGTTGATTCAGCTCCAGTAATGGCAGATGCATCAGACGCTACAACACTTTCAGTAGTAAAGTCCTATATTGCTAATGAAAATCCTGACCTTGTTACTCCATATGCAGAAGCAGCTGCTAACGAGTTCTATGCAAATCCTGATTTCATCTACACAGATCTTTCTGTATATGAAGTTGCATCAACTCCTGCAAATCCACAAACAAGTTCATTCATGGGTTCATTTGCTTACACAGACGCAGCAGGCCTTCTTGCTACAGCTTCAAGCGATGCTGCATATATGAACAGCTTATTCAAGGGTGAAACAGGTACAGTACTTGCTCCACAAAAAGCTGGTTCAAACTACATTGTTACCAAGATTGGTGATGAGAGTGTTTCATCATCTATTAAATCTTCAGTTCCTACTTTCTATGATTACATTGGAACTCTTGCAATACAGCAGGATTTACAGAGTGCTATTTTAAATAACTCTACATTTGAAGATGACTTTGTAAATACACTCTTTTCTAAGGTATTAAACTTAGGTGGTAACAACTAATATAATGTATTTCAAATAATGCGGGATTAACTTCCCGCATTTTTTTTACTCCTTTTCCTTTTTTGATTTTATAATTATTGCATGAGCGAAAGAGAAATTTTAAAACCTACTATATTATTAAAGGATGATGGAACGTTAACAGAGGAAGGTTTTGCTAGAAAACCATACTTTATCTATGAAAGAGAAAAAATTAAAGCTTCAAAGATCCGAATAAAAGAATGGGACTATTATGCTATATTAGACAAAAGTAAAAACTATGTAGTTTGCATGACTTTTTCTGATTTAGGCTTTGCTGGATTATTTGCACTTGCATTAATTGACTATAAGACTAAGAAAGCTATTCAAAGTGATACAATTAAACTGTTAACTCTTCATAAAACAGGTCTTTCACCTTCATCAAATATTGATAATACAATATCCTTTTCAAGTCCAAAATTTTCATTCAAATTTTCTAAAAATGGTTCACAAAGACACATAGAGGTTAATGCACCAAACTTTACTCCGAATCCTATCTTTATTGATGCAATATTTTCACAGCCTGACGATAAGGAAACAATTAACATCGCAACTAGTTGGGAAGAAAATAGAAAAGCTTTCTATCTAAATGAAAAAGCTATTGCGATGACTCCCCTTTCAGGGTTTGTCCAAATAGGAAATAGAAAAGATGATATTTGCATTGATAAATCAACTCTTATTCTCGACTGGGGAAGAGGAAGATGGACAAGAGAAAATACTTGGTACTGGGCTGCAGCTTCAGGATTTTACAACGATATTCCAATTGGTTTTAATCTTGGCTATGGTTTTTCTGATAGATCAAAAGTTAGTGAAAATGCATTCTTCTTTAATAATAGGCTTCATAAACTAAATAAGGTTGAATTCAAATTTAATTCCTATATGGATAATTGGGAAATAAAAGATAATGAAGGCCGTCTTAATCTAACCTTTAAGCCAGTAGTACCAAGGATTTCAAACACTAATTTAGCAATTATTGTTTCTAAACAAAATCAGATATTTGGTTATTTTGATGGCAAAGTAAAACTTGATAATGGAGAAGAAATAAAAATAACTAATTTAATGGGTTTTGCTGAAGAAGTATATAATAAATGGTGAATCACTTGCATAACACTCTTTTTTTCTATATAGTTCTTCGTGCTAAATTAATATAAGGAATATAAATGTTTGATGAATTAGAAAGCTTTAAAGTGTTAGGACTATCAGATACCACACTTGAAGCACTTAGTTTAAAGGGCTTTAGCGAGCCTACTGACATACAAAGAGAGTGTATCCCTCTTTTACTTGAAAACAAATTAGATGTAATTGGACAGGCAAGAACAGGTACAGGTAAGACTGCTGCCTTTGCTCTCCCTATTTTGGAAACTATCAACGAAAAAGATAAGTCTACCCAGGCTTTAATCCTTGCACCAACAAGAGAGCTTGCGATGCAGGTAGCTGCTGAAATTGACTCATTAAAGGGCAATCGTGATATAACAGTTGATGCAATTTATGGTGGTGCTTCATATGAAAATCAATTTAAGAAGTTAAAGAAAGGTCTTCAAATTGTTGTTGGAACTCCAGGCAGAATTCAAGATCACCTTGATAGAGGAACTCTTAATATTTCTAAGATTTCTTTTGCTGTTCTCGATGAAGCTGATGAAATGCTTGATATGGGCTTTATCGAAGATATTGAAAAGATTCTTGCAACTAGCCCAAAAGATAAAAGAATGCTTTTATTTTCTGCTACAATGCCTGATCCTATCTTGCGCTTAGCCGAAAACTTCATGAGAGACTACAAAGTTGTCAGAATTAAAAAGCAAGATAATGAAGAAGTATTAACAGAACAATATTATTTCGATCTTCGTGAAAGTGATAAAATTGAAGCACTTTGTCGTCTTATCGATTTTGCTGATGATTTCTATGGAATCGTATTTTGTAGGACCAAGGTTCAATGCGAGGAAATTGGTAGAAAACTCTCAGAAAGAGGATATAACGCTGAGGCTCTTCATGGAGACCTCTCTCAAAAACAAAGAGAAATAATTCTTCAGAAATTAAGAGATCATAAGATTAGTATTCTTGTAGCAACAGATGTTGCTGCTAGAGGAATTGATGTCCAAGAGCTTACACATGTAATTAACTTCACTATTCCTCAAGATCCAGAAGTTTATATCCATAGAATTGGTAGAACAGGAAGAGCTGGTAAAAAAGGAACAGCTATTACCTTCGTAACTCCATCTGAAGCAAGAAAGTTTGGGTTTATTAAGCGTATTAGCAAAATGAAAATCGAAAAAGGAACTTTACCATCAAGTAATGATATTCTTCAAAAGAAGAAAGAAAGAATCCTTTCTAAAGTTGAAGAATCATTTAAAGATAATGCAATTGAATACGAAGGTATTGCAGCAAAGCTCCTTGAAGAGGAAGATAGCTTTACAGTAGTAAAGGCACTATTAAAGCTTTTATATAAAAATGAACTTGATAAGAGTCAGTACCATACTATTAAGAGCTTAGAAAAGCCTCAAGATCAAAAGAAGAAAGCTAAAGATAGTAAGAATATAGCTGTTGATGAAACTACCCGTTTATTTATAGCTTTAGGAAGAAAGGATGGGCTTACAAAGCGATTATTGGCTAATATGTTAATTGAGCGTTGTAGACTTAACGATGACGATATTCAAGGAATTGAAGTCATGGAAGAGTTTAGCTTCATTAACGTACCATCTATGTATGCTGAATTAATAATTAATGCCTTCAAAACTAGAGGAGAAAAAGGAAAACCTCTTATTGTACGGGCAAAGGCAGAAAAGGATTCAAGAAAGCCAATTAAGGCAACAAAGAAGTCAAATGCACAAACATCTGTAAGACGTACTAGAAGAAAGTGGGAAGATGATATTCAACCATACGGTCGTGATACAAGAGATGATGACGAGGACGATTTTCTTCCTAGGAAGCAATCATCACCTAAAAAGAAGCCTCATGGTAAATATAATATCAATAATAAAAAGTCAAAAAGACATTAAGACTATTAGAGCCCTTTTCAGGGCTCTAACTGTTTTATCTTGTAATTGCAAATCTTACAGAGAATATGTAGTCATTCATTAATGAGTCATACCCTACTCTTAGTGTTAATGGAAATTTTTGTAAGCCAATTAATGAGAGTAAGAATTGTAGCTCAACACCTGTACTAATAGCAGGAGTAGGACCTTGATAGAATAATAGGTCACAATATAAGCTTAACTCTAAGTATTCAGCCATCAAAAGTTCGCCAAAAGTAGGACTCTTTGTAAAAGCATAACCAAGTGAAAGAGGTAATACTACCATATATGGTTGGTTAATACCTTGTCTTGGAACAACATCATCATATTTAGATGTATCCATAATATCTTGGTTATTGGTTAAGAATCCATCTACAGCATAAATTTGAACACCATTTTTGCCGTCTAAAGCAAAACGAGTTAATACACCTACATCAAAGTACAAGTTAGTTTTAGGAATATAATAAATTCTTGTTGAAGCTCCAACTTGTCCAAAGTGTCTTGTTGAATCGGTATCAATTCTATACATAGAAAGTAAATATCCTGCATGAATATTTACATTACATAAGTCTGTATATAGAGTTCCTAGAATTCTACAAGAAAGTAAGTTCTGATCTCTATTATTATTCTTTCCAACTTCATTATACATTTCAAAGGCTTGGTTAAACTGTAAAGTAATAAATCCATTAGAGAAGAACTTCCAGTCAATACCCTCTCTGATATAGAAAGAAGGGATATACCACTGCTTTGGATTATCGTAGGTAAATGCACCATAAAGAGAAAATCTTAAATTATTAATCGGATAGAAGTTTGCACCCAGGCTTAAGAGAGGTGAAGAAGTAGAATGCTGATTAGCTGTCGCATTAAATGCTCCACCAAGTAAGCTTGAAAGCTCGATATATTTATACTTCCATGAATATTCAGCACCAATATCGAAGTAGTCTCTTAAATAATATGGATAGTCATTACCTTGGAAACTATAAACGCCTAATGAGATAGTTTGAGTAGGCTCACTCTGTTCAATACGTGAAAAATAGTATTGATTTTGTCTTATATGATCAATTCTATTTTCAAACAGGCTTCTATTATCTAGAATTTTTGTAGTAACACCATACTTATATAATGATTGTATTTCCTCTTCATGCTCCTTGGCACTTTCATATCCAATTTTTGCCATCTCAGCAGCTGCAGAGAACTCCATAAAACTAAAGTTTTCAACTCCACAACGAATCCAAATCATCTTATCACCATACTCACGAATATCAATTGCCGCATTTCTTCTCTTTCCAATATCAAAAGAGCCATTGATAATAGTAAGCATGTTCTTTAAGTTTAAATCTTCATTATCATAGAATGTAGTAGAAGCTATTACTGTATCAGAATACTCATACGCTACAGAGATAGGAGCAAGAGTAATAATACCACCATCAATTAATAAATGTCCCTTATAGTCCTGAGGAGGGAAATATGCAGGAAGAGCAAAGGATGCAATAAGAATATCTGCAAAATTACCTTCACAAACTCTTATTTCTCTCTTTGTAACTAAGTCTTGGCAAATTACCATAACAGGTATTGCTAAATCCTCAATTTGTAACTCAGTACCAACAACAGACTGAACTAATCCCTTAAATCCTGTTGGATCTAAAATACCACCTTTTAGAGGAGCAGTCATCTTAAAGAAAGTAGAAAGTTCACCAGATGTTATTACAGATAAAATTTGGTCTGGTGAAAGACCTGCTGCATATAACATAGCAATAATGGATCCCATTGAATTAGAAACAATGAAATCAGGCTCAACACCCTGCTCTTCTAAATACTTTAATACACCTAAGTGAGCAAAAGCTCTTGCAGAACCACCTGTAATAACTAAGCCAATAGGATCTCTTTCCCCATTAGTACGTTCTAGTATCCTTTCTCTAAACGACGCTTCACCATAACTAATCGGGATATCAGAATATACGATATCTCCAATAGTAGAATTATCAACAGCGCCTAATGTTAGGCTTAAGAAAAGTACTAAAAGTAATAAAACAACACCTTTTCGCATGTTTATAACCTTACTCTAAAGCTATAAAAAGTGCAACTTAAGATTATGATAATTAATCACAAAAAATTAATTAAACTTATACAGTCAAAGATTTTATACTTTTATGTAATTTTTTATTTCAAAAATTCTAAAATATAAAATTTCAATCATTATTTTAATCACATTTTCTACTTGATTATAACCCCATATCCATTGTATTCTTTTCTAGAACGCCGGCATGGCGAAACAGGTAGACGCAGTAGACTCAAAATCTGCCGGTAGCAATACCATATCGGTTCGAGCCCGATTGCCGGTAAGCAATTAAGTCAGAATTTGTTAATCTCAAGTTCTGACTTTTTTATTACTAAAATTCATTTGTAAAACGATATCGTAGCGATAACTCTTTTTTTTGATAGTTACCGCTAAACTATAAAGCAAATAAATCATCCATAACTACTTCGGAGTGTACTACTCCTGAATATTTATTGTTCTTTATTTCATAAGTTGTTATAAAAACATGTTGAATAGCTTTTTTGTTTTCGTAACTATTTTAAATAAGCTTTCTCTTTTTCGTAGCTTTTCAGCGTATTCAGCTGTAATAACATATTCATCATTACAATGCTATGCAACGTACAACGTGCAACCAATTACCAAGTACTTTCAGTAGATCCTACGAGTGTTGTAATATCATCTACAGTTAAGTTCATTGGTGTGCAACCAATTACCAAGTACTTTCAGTAGATCCTACCTTTCGATATTTTGTGAGGAGTGATTATGAGACAAGAGTGCAACCAATTACCAAGTACTTTCAGTAGATCCTACAGCAAAAAAATAATAATAT
>JAQYFM010000085.1 GCA_028723145.1 Spirochaetales bacterium
AGATATTGTCCTCATCAATAAATTTAAACCTTCCATTGCAAAGTACTCACATTGCATAGGAATAATTACTTTATCAGCCCAACACATAGCATTCATAGTAATCAAGCCTAAAGCAGGAGGACAGTCAACAAAGATAAAATCATAATCAGAAGAAATAGGTTCTAATGCTTTAGAAAGAAAGAATTCTCTATTTTCTTCATCAACAAGTTCAACATTTAATCCTGCAAGATCTAAAGAACCTGGTATAACAAAAAGATTCTGAAATGGTGTAGCTTGAATAGCATCATTAACAGATACCTTACCAACAACTACATCATAACAAGTAGCTTTTCTGTTATCTGCAGATACAGAACCAGTCAGGTTACCCTGAGAATCGAAATCTACTAGTAAAACTTTATATCCAAGTGCAGCAAGGGATGAGCCAAGGCTGACACATGTAGTAGTCTTACCAACACCACCTTTTTGATTTAAAAAGATTATTTTGTGCGCACTCATAAGATAAATATAGTAGTTATCAAGAAAATTGTCGACAACTTAAAAAGAGTTTGACCACATAACAAATTATGTAGTATTTTATTGATAGTAAAGTATATGGAGGTTCTCAAATGGCAGAAATGACACTTGAAGAAAAAGTAATCGATGCTATCAACCAGATTAGACCATCACTTCAAAACGATGGTGGAGATATTGAATTTGTAAGCATGGATGGTAAAAATATATCCGTAAAGTTACTTGGTGCATGTGCTGGTTGTCCAATGTCTCAAGCAACTCTCAAAAATGGCGTTGAGAAATATCTCAGACACGTATTACAAGATCAAGAAATTGTTGTTGAAAATTCACTTCAATTTTAATCTTATAAAAAAAACAATCACTTATAATAATCTGCTCTAAAATGGAGCAGATTTTTTTTGTTTCACGTGAAACACACAACAAATAACCTCAAAGACAAGAATAAAAACAAAACAAATCACTATATAATCAATAAAAACAATAAAATAGTAATAAAAACTAATAACTTTTAATATATTTAATTTATTATAACATAATAAATTAAAACCGCTATATAATAACTTATGACATATCAAATAACACTAAATAATTAATCTAGAGGGTTTGTTACACTCATTTATTCGAATATTGATAAAATATAGTTAAACTCAAACTTTAAGCTAATTTTTTGAGTGTAACCATTAAATTCAAGAATTTTACTCATTTTTTCCTCTGTTACACTCAATTTTTTTTATTATAAATGTTCCTTTACTTAGGTTTATAAATTAAAAATAGACTTTACTATTACATAAACAGATTAATATTCTCACAAATTCACTATTCAAATAATATAATCTCATAATAACAATATTTATTGTTTTATATTCAATAATAAAAACTACTACCCTACCAGGTGCAAATATTTATTTAATATAATTCTAAATCAAATAAATCTAGATCTTTTTCCATTAATTATAATCAATAATTAAACTTTATTTTTTCCTGGATATTATTTTTACGTAAAAGTTTTTTAAAAGAAATTGTTTCACGTGAAACTAATAGTAAATTTAATTATTTATTTTCATCATATATTCATTAATAAAACCTCATTCTTTTAATGATTAAAGCAGTTTTAAAGTTTAATATAATGTTACTTGGAAAATCTTTTATAACTATTTGAAATTTATAATTCTTAGAAATATTTTTTACTATAATTATTATTTTTGTAGATATAACAAATAATATTATTACTAATTCAAAAGCACCTTACCGATTTTCCTAAATCTTATTTAATTAATTTTTTTTTCATTTTAATTATTCAAAAAAAAAGAAGTAATGTTATCCCTTAATTCTATACTTGTAAGCATTTAATAACCTAATTCATTATTACTAAAAATTTCACGTAACAAACACCAGTGTTACATACAATAAGTATACTCAATAGCTGATAACAACAATGATATTATTACCAATGTAAACCAATCGTGATTTTATTTATCAGGAATATTTAAACTTTAAAAATAATTATACAGATAAAGAACAAACATAAAAAGTTATTTTAATTAATCTTAAAAACTAGGCTATACTGTCTATTTTTCTTTAAATAAAAACACAAGTATAAAAGAAGCAATCAGAATTATCAAAAAAAATACTATAATTAATGATTTGAATGATTACAAAGTAATAATTTCTTTTAAAGAAAAAGTAAAAAAAGCTATAACAAGCGAAAAAGAACTCATATAGAGTCCTTTTTCGGGAGATACTCAACTTTCGCCTCGCATCAATTCAAATATAGCATCTAAGGATTTTGCAGGCAATACAAATAAAGAAAGTAGAAATCTTCCTCTGGAAAGCATATTAATTTAAACTACTTTATTAGATTACTAATTTAATATTATAGCTGCATTTTTAATTAACTTAAAATAATACAAGTTTTTATCTACCTAAAAATACTATATTTAATATATATTAATACTTTTAATTAAATTATATGATCTAAATTTAGATGCTAAATATGTAAATACTATTACCTTAGTATTATTTATTAAAAGATCCTAACATAACTATTCAAGAAAGAAAAATAATCACCACCAAAAGTAATAATTAGCAAAACAAAAAATATTGATTGATAAAATAGATTTAATTTTACAATCAGTTTTTTTTATTTATTAATCTTTTACTAAGAATAATTGATATCAATAATGTTATGCCATAATATAGTACCCAATACATAATTATTGATGATTATTTATATATTTTATTATTATTTAAAAAATCCATAAATGACTACTTTTTTATTTTTATTATTCTACTGTTTCACGTGAAACCATTATCTATGAATAAGCATTAACACATTATACTAATAAATTCTGTTTCACATGAAACATTCTTTTTTTTAGTTTTAAGACTTGTGAGTAATTATCTTTTATTATTCTAAATATTCTTTGTATTACCAGGCTTTTGATAATTATTGTTGCGTAATTGCATTTAATACTTACAAAGATAAATTTACTTGGTTATTTATAATCAATTTTTCAATTCTATTATTTTTTTCCAAAAACCTCATTTAAACGCGTAAAACGGCCTTTTTTACTCATTTGATTCTATATATAGAAACAGTTACATGTAGATTTATAAACACTTTTATTGTATTTATTACAATAATAAATTATGATTTTTTGAGCAAAAAAATAAGCTGCCAGCGATTTATAACTGACAGCTTAAAGAATTATTTAGATATTTTTATTCTTCTGTTGACTCTATTTCTTGAATAGCTTCATTTTGTGTTGTTTCAGATACTTCTGGTGTCTGTTCTTCTTCCTCAGATTCTTCTTGATACTCTGTAGCAGCCATTGCAACGATATAATCGTCTTTCTTCTTAAATGAAGCAACTTTTACACCCTTTGCTGTTCTGCCTTGAATTGAGATATCCTTAACATGCACGCGAATTGTCTGACCATTTAGAGATACAAATACGACATCATTATCATCATTTACTGCAAGCGCATTTACAAGATAACTTGTTTTATCATCGATTGAGTAAATCTTCTGTCCCATTGTAGCTCTACCATGAGCATTGAACTCTTCAAATCTTACTTGCTTACCTTTACCATTTTCAGTAACCATAAGAATTCTCTTACCTTCTTCAACTCTTACAAGTCCGATGATTTCATCATCATCAAGAAGTTTCATTGCTCTTACGCCACGTGTAGATCTTCCCATTGTTCTGATTGCATCAGATGAAGTTCTTAATCCCTTACCTGTTTTTGAAACAATCATAACATCGTCACCTTCATTTACGAAGATAGACTGAACAAGATTATCACCCTCATCAAGAATAATAGCCTTAACACCACGCTTTTTAGCATTAACGAAAGCAGAAAGCTCAACCTTCTTAGTTATGCCATACTTGGTAATCATCATTAGGTATTCATCATCTTTGAAATCATCAAAACAAATAATAGAAGTAATCTTTTCTTGATTTTCAATTTGTAAGAAGTTCTTTATGTTTGCACCCTTTGAATTCTTAGCACCTTCAGGAATTTCATAAACATATGTGTAATATGCCTTACCAAGGTTTGTAACATACATTACGATATCATGGCTTGATGCAATAAATAAGTGTTCGATAAAGTCACCATCAGTG
>JAQYFM010000086.1 GCA_028723145.1 Spirochaetales bacterium
GTAATCTCAGAAGCAGGATTTGTTGGTTACATGCAGGAACATGCAGCAATCTTGGCAAAGATTGGTATCTTCTTCCCATTCTTAGTATCTGCAATATTAAAGTCTGCTCAAGGATCATCAACTGTAGCACTTACAACTACAGCTGGTATCATGGGAGCTATTACAGATAATGGTTCAATGATGAGTCTTCTTGGCCTAAATACTCCAATGGCAGGTGTTTTAACAGTAATGGCTATCGCAGCTGGTGCTATGACAGTATCACACGCAAATGACTCATACTTCTGGGTTGTAACTAAATTTGGTCAAATCGAAACAACAGATGGTTATAAAACACAATCTGCAATGACAGGTATCATGGGTGTAGTTGGTATCATCTTTACTTGGATTTTATCATTATTCTTAATTTAATTATTTATTCTTTGCCTGTATCAGTATTATATTTGCTGATGCAGGCTAAAAATTTATTATGAAAAATAACTTTTTCAAAATGAATTATTCTTCTTATCGTTTATTGGCAAATTCTTGTGGCAATTTGCTTATAAGTGATAAATTAAGAAGAGAAAGACAGTTTCTCCAGCATGGTGTAATTAATGTCTTTCATCACTCCATTTCAGTTGCTCTCGTATCTATTTATATTTCCAAACTTTTTAATCTTAATGTCGACCAAACTTCCTTAATAAGAGGAGCACTCCTTCATGACTATTTTTTATATGATTGGCACCATAAGGATTGTAGCCATAGGTGGCATGGGTACACCCATGCAAAGCGTGCACTAGATAATGCAGAAAAGGATTTTTCTCTAAACGATATAGAAAAAGATATTATTAGGAAGCATATGTTTCCTCTAAATATTACTCCTCCAAAATATAAGGAAAGTTATATCGTTTGTATCTCAGACAAACTTGTTGCAATACATGAAACTATATTTAAACGAATTATTTTATAGCTATCCTACCAATTGAGAATAGGATAGCTATATATGTGTTAATTATTCTTCACCAAATACATATATTCATATGCATCAAGAGTAAAACCAAGTCCAGGAGTCACTACTTTACCTGTGAATAAATCTTTATACTCACCAACAAA
Source organism: Spirochaetales bacterium (assembly GCA_028723145.1). GTDB lineage: Bacteria > Spirochaetota > Spirochaetia > Sphaerochaetales > Sphaerochaetaceae > Bullifex. Next base: position 1,090 of record JAQYFM010000086.1, read on the forward strand.
GTATTCAAATGACACATTTTCTTTTCTATCTGCAAAGTTCATTACACAGAGCATATCTTTATCTTCAATTGAACGACGAATAGCAAAAACACTATCAGAATGAGAATACCAAGTTGTTACCTTAGCCTCTGCATCAAAGCACTTCTCATTTTTTCTAACTTCATCGAGCTTCAAGATACCATCAAAGATAGCGTTTTCATATCCATCTTCACTTTCAGCAAGTTTTTCTCTATCCCATTTAAACTTAGAACGATGAAGGTTTCTGCTATCTAATGCACGACTTGGATCATTTAAATATGAATAGTCATTAAGCTGAGCAATTTCATCTCCTGATGAAAGCATTGGAAAACCTCTAAATGAGTAAAGTGCTGCATGCATTAACAAATCTCTTTTAATAGCTTTTTCTAATAGCTTATCATCGTCATAGTTTAGAGCATTCTCAATACCACAAAGGGAAGCAGTTGTTCCACATGAACGTGCATCTAAGCTTACTTCATCATAGTTATAAAGTTGTCCTCTACTGTATGATCCTTTAAAGGAGCCTTCAAAGAATTTGTATAAGAAGATTTTATGCTTTAGTGGGTCAATACCAATAGATCTTTCTTTATCTTCATCTAGCCCCCAACCAATATCATCATGACATCTTATGTAGTTTACAAAGTAGCAGTGCTCATCAAGATTAAGAATATCCTCTGCCATGTAGTTAAGTAACTTTACATTTTGACTTGCAAGAGCTGACCAGAAGTTAACCATTAAGGAAACGTTGTAAAGTAAGTGGCATTCTGGAGCTTCTTTAGTTCCAAAATAAGCCTTTAACTCCTTTGGAGCCATTACAACTTCACCCTTTAATATTACACAAGGTGATACAATTTCGAGTACAAGACGCATTATTCTAACAATCTTATGTACCTCTGGAAGATTTCTTGAAGTAGTTCCAAGTTGTTTCCAAATGTAAGGTACAGCATCGAGTCTAAATACTTCAACACCAAGATTTGCAAGGTGTAAGGAGGCTTTTAACATCTCAATTAATACATCAGGATTTCTATAGTTTAAATCCCACTGATATGGATAAAATGAGGATAAAACCCACTTTTTCATCTTTTCAGACCAAATGAAGTTTCCTGGAGCAGTTGCAGGGAATACTTCAGGAGTAGTCTTTTCGTACTCATCAGGAATGGTTCTATCACTAAAGCACATATAGTAATTTTGATAGTATTCATCCCCTTCTTCTGCTCTTTTAGCCCACTCATGAGTAGATGCAGTATGGTTCATTACAAAGTCTAAACAAAGGCTAATACCATATTTTCTTAACTCTCTTGTTAATGCTGCTAAATCTTCATTAGTGCCAAATCTTTTATCTACATTAAAAAAATCTTCAACAGCATAACCACCATCATTGTCCTTTAAAGGCATTTGTAAAAGTGGCATTAAATGAAGGTATTTTAATGATAACTTTTGAAGATAATCGACCTTTGATTTCAAATCTTTTAATGAAGTTGAAAATAAATCACTATACATTGTATAGCCTAACATATCGCTACGCTTATACCACATTGGGTCATCAAGACGTTTTTGATCAAGTGCTTTTAAATCTTCATCTCTTTTATAATAATACTCTCTCATTATTAATAATAGTTTTTCAAGAGAAGTATCAGTACCATATAAATCAATTAATAGTCTTCTTAATTCATCTATTCTACAATTTAATCTAGATTGAAAGTCAGACATTAAAATCCTCCATTATTAAACGGTTGTTATATTAATCGCTTAACATATTATTATCTAATATTTCTAGGTAAATCAACATAAATTTTGCTCATTTTTCAATAGTTTAAAAAAATGTGAAAATTTTTATAACAAACGTTTGACATATAGAAAAACCTATAGTAAGCTAGTTTTGTAAACAAAGAAAAAGGAGAGACAAATGAAAAGGTCCATTAAAGTATTTACCGTTGTTCTTGCAGTACTCTTAGTACTCTGCAGTTGTTCAAAGAAAGGCGAAACAACAGAAACTACTAAATCAACAAGCACTGCAAAGGTTTCAATTACACTCTTAAACTCAAAGGGTGAAATTCAAACAGGTCTTGAGAAGATTGCTTCTCAGTTCGAGAAAGATAAGGGTATACACGTAGAAGTAATTGCATGTGGTGCTGGTGAAGTTCCTTATACAAAAATCACAACAATGTATAATTCAGGTAATGCTCCAACCCTCGCTATCTTAGACCCAACAGATATCGTAGGACTTGCTAAAGAATATGCACTTGAATTAACAAATGAAAAATGGGTAACAGAGACAGATGCTCTTAATTTAACAGTTGATGGAAAGATTTACTCATTCCCATTCTGTGTTGAAGGTAGAGGTATTATCTATAACAAGAGTGCAATTGAAAATATTTTAGGTAGAAGTTTTGATCCAAAATCAATCAATAATTATTCTTCATTCAAGGCAATTCTTGAAGAGCTCAGAAGTAAGGGCATGGAAAACCCAGTATTCCTCGCAAAAGAAGACTGGTCACTTGGTGCTCACCAGCTCGGATATATCTACGATGCTTATGATGGCACAACAGCTGGTTCAGAAGTAATTATCAACGACCTTAAGAGTGGAAAAAACCCTCTCCAGATCGATCGTTTTAACCAATTTGTTGATACAATCGACTTAATGTTAGAGTACAACTTCTCAAAGGCAGATCCACTTGGAGCTGACTACGACCAAGGTGCTCTCGAGCTTGCTTGTGGTAACGTTGCATTCTGGCCTAATGGTTGTTGGGCATGGCCTAACTTAGTTGAAGGTGGCGCAGATGCAAATGGTGAATTTGGCTTTATCTCATTCGTTTTAGGTGATAATCCAAATGACTTTGCTAATACATCAATTCAGGCATCAGCTTCTAAGCAGATCATGATCGACCGCATCCAGGCATCAGCAGAGCAGCAGGAAGCAGCAAAAGAGTTCATCAACTACTTAGTATTTGATACAACAGGTCAGAAGATGTTTGTTGAAGAGACAGCATTAATCCCAGCTGCTAAAAACAATCCTAACCAGCCTCTCGACCCACTCGGAAAGGACATTGCAGAACGCACAGCAAGTGGCAAGCTTTACACATCATGCTTCATTGCTCCATCAGATCACTGGTCAGTAATGGGTGCTGCTATGCAGAAGTACATTGCAGGTATGTCAGATAAAAAAGAACTTGCATCAACTCTTTCACAGTATTGGAAAGCTCAAAACTAATATTACAACATCCTCTAGGCACTAATGCCTAGAGGGAGGTTTAAAAATGAAAAAATCAACAATTCAAGATATTAAAGCAGGTGCAATGTTCGCACTTCCGGGATTGATTGTTTTCTTTTTAGTTGTAATCATCCCATTCATTTATGGTTTTTATCTCACATTCACAGACTGGAATGGTGTTAGCCAAGTTAAATCACTTGTTGGCTTCAAAAACTATGTAGATACATTTAAAGATGTAGAATTCTGGTCCTCAATGTGGCTTACATTAAAATATGTAGCAATTTCTGTACTACTTGTTAATATAGTCGCTTTTGGTCTTGCATACTTACTTTCAAATGGTATAAAGGGGCAAAACTTCTTTAGAGCAGGTTTTTTTACTCCCAACTTGATTGGTGGTGTTGTACTTGGTTTTATTTGGAAATTCATCTTCTCTAACGTTTTTACAGCAATTGGAAAATCTGTTGGAGTTGATTGGCTTTCAAAATCAATGCTTAGTGCACCTAATACAGCATACTTTGCCTTAATCCTTGTAACAGTATGGCAGCTTGCAGGTTATATGATGCTCATCTACATTGCAGGCTTTACAGGTCTTAGCCACGATGTTCTTGAAGCAGCTTCAATCGATGGTGCAACCGGCTGGAGAAGAATGAGATCAATTATTCTTCCATTAATGGTTCCATCATTTGTAATTTGTATCTTCTTAACACTTTCAAGAACCTTCATGGTTTATGATCTTAACCTCACACTTACTAAGGGTGGTCCATACGCATCAACAAGACTTGTAGCAATGCATGTATATGAAAAAGCATTTACAGCTCGTAACTACGGTGTTGGTCAAGCAGAAGCACTCTTCCTATTTATCGTTGTAGCATTAATTTCAGGTGTACAGGTTTGGATGGGAAGAAAGAAGGAGGTAGCAGCATGAAGCAGAAAAAGGTTGGCGGAACAAAGAAAATTATTATTGACGTTGTACTCTTTGCAGTTGTAGTAATCTTATTTGCCCTTTTCATGGTACCTTTCTTGATGACAATTCTTAACTCATTTAAGGTTAAGATGGATATCTTAAGAAATCCTCTTTCACTTTCACCTTCTAAAGGCTTTTCACTAAACAACTACATAGATGCATTTAAGAAGATGAATTATCTCACTGCTTTTATGAACAGTGTTATTGTAACAGGCTTTTCAACTGTATTCGTTACAATTTTATCTGCTATGTGTGCTTACTACTATGTTAGACACGATAACAAGTTCTCAAAGATTTGTTCATCATTAATGTCAGCTTCTATGATCATCCCATTCCAAGCCATCATGATTCCTCTCGTATATATTTACGGTGCTAAGATGGGAATGTTAAACCATAGAGCAACACTTATTTTCATGCACACAGGCTTTGCAATGTCTATGTCAGTATTTATCTTCCAGGGCTTTATCAAGTCAAATGTACCACTTGCTCTTGAAGAGGCTGCTAAGATCGATGGTTGTGGAAGATACAGAACATTCTTCCAAATTGTATTTCCTCTCCTTGGACCTACTACAGCAACCTTAATTATTCTAAATGTACTTGCATTCTGGAACGACTACCTACTTCCTAGCTTAGTACTCGGTGTTAAAGCAATTAAGACACTTCCTCTCTCAACTTATGAGTTCTACGGAACATTCAGTGCAGACTATGGTCTTATCATGGCAGCTTTAATTTTAACAGTACTTCCTATTCTAGTTATCTACCTCGTTCTTCAGAAGGCTATCATTTCAGGAGTTGTTGCAGGTGCTGTAAAGTAAAAATTTTTGGAGGCAGAATATGTATATTAATAATGACGCTAAATATATCAGAATCCCTAAAAGCTCAAATAGTATTAGCTCTAGACTATTTATATATATCGAAGGAGTACTTGAAAAGGTTTTCTTTATTACTCCTGGAAATGATAAGGGATATACTTACTACCCTTTATATAAAAAAGGTAATAAGCCAATAATAATTGAGGCAAGTGATGAAGGCTTGCTCGATGAGCTTGCAATAATTGTTTGATGGAGAAAGTATGCGTTTTAATCTTTTATTAGATAAAAAATATGTAGTTCTGCCTTACACCTATACAGCTACACCTCGTGAAGTTGGATTTTTCAAGGAAGAAGGAGAGGTTATCACATCTCTCCTTCTAGAATATGATGAGAATCCTACACAATGGGTATATTTATCATCTTCTCTGTTTAAAGTGGAGGAAATTGTAATTGAGGCAGATGAATCATTACAAACCTTAATAAAAACTAGTGATGAAAAACCTCAAGAGAAGAAGCATTTTAGCTTCCACTACACTCCTTCCTTTGGTTGGATTAATGATCCTAATGGATTGCACTTTAAAGATGGTATTTACCATATGTATTACCAAGCAAATCCGGTTTCTAAGAAGTGGAATAATATGTCTTGGGGACATGCTATTTCAAAAGATTTAGTAAACTTTAAAGAGCAAGATCCAGTATTTCTTCCAAAAGATGATAAGTGGGTAATTTTCTCTGGTTCTGCTTTAAATGGAGAATTT
>JAQYFM010000087.1 GCA_028723145.1 Spirochaetales bacterium
CCTATAGCACCTCCACCTATTACTAGAGCATCATATAACATTTTCATACCTCGAAATTATTTTATCATAGGCTAATTTGATATGTTAGCTAATTCTTATAATTCTAGCATCACACATAGTGGGTAGTGGTCAGAAAGAGTACTACCAGGAATATAGAAAAGAGGAGATGAAGCCATTAATGGTTTGAAGTCTATTACCATCATTTTATCAATACCTTCTACCAAATACTCCCCATCTGTTAGGCCAAGACACGGGAAGGTCATTGGATGAGGTTCATGCAAGAGAGTAAAAACATCCTTAAACCCAGCTTCCTGCAACATTCTTCCTGGATGTAAAGGATCATTGAAATCACCAGCTATAAAAACTGGTAAAGAACCATAGATTTTTGGAAACTTCTTTACTATATCATGTGCTTCCCTATGTCTCTGACTGCTCCCACGGGCAAGCCCGAGGGGTTCTGATTACCAAGTGTAGCTTGTAATCGTACATCATTTTCAGACTTTGGAGTTACAATTATAAGTCTATTTGAATCAGGACTTTCATTACCAAGCAGTCCTACGACCACATTAGCAGTAAATTTCTGCTTTCCAGCAAGGAAGTACAGTCAAGCTCCCTGTTATTAATCTTCTAAACTATTTTAATTCCACTGTTTAATACTTTAATCTTATTAACCTTAATCCTTTCTATCAGTTTTTTCTCCTTATCGTAAAATTTATCAAATTCCACTATGCATTTATCTCTGTCTATGTTCTGTGTCCCAAAATCGTAGCAATAGAGCAAGTATGATGAATACAAATCTCTCTGCACCTCAGTACCATCTCGAAGTTTGTACAATCTATCAGATAGCTTCTTCTTGATATAATTATTCGAAACCTCGATATATGTACCGCCTGTCACTTTGAATTTCTTTTGTACAGTGGTCTGAAATTTAGAAGGGCACCTGTTCTTTATTGTTTTGAATAATTTTATAGCACTGATACTCTTTAGAGTTCTTACAACATCGCATGGAGCGACTGTCTATGGAACATCAATAAATATATGTATATGGTCAGCCATTACTTCAAGTGCCTTAATATGATAGTTATAATCATCACAGATTTTATATAGTATTTCTATAATGGCTTTCTCTACATTACCTTCCAATACTGAAAATCTAAACTTCGGACACCAGATAATGTGATATTGTATCAAGTATTTACATCATTATTTAAGCTAATTAATGCCCAAGAGTAGCAGAGATTTTCTCTGCTACTACCAAAGGGTTTTATTTGATAATAAATTTCTCAAAGAAGTAAGGAAGCTGTTTTCTCCACCATGGCCAATCATGGTTTACGTCATAGCCCCAATAATCTGAGAAATGAGGAATCCCCATCTTAGTTAAGATTTCATCAAGTTCTCTTGTGCCTCTTAATAAGTCTTCCTCCCATGCTCCTTGACCACAGCAGGTAATGATATCGCTATTTTTATAGAGCTCTATCCAAGGGTGGTCAGCTGGCATATTTCTCAAAAAAGCTGCAGGACAGTTATCATAAAGAGTACTATCCATATAGGAACCAAAGAATAAATTTGAATTAAAAGTTCCAGAAAGAGAAACCATTGCACCAAACTTATCAGGGCGGCGGAAGAAAAAGTTACCTGCATGATAACCTCCCATAGAACAACCAATTGCAATTGCTCTTTCCTTATTACCGCACTGTCTTTTTGCAGATGGATAAAGTTCATCAATAATATAGTGGTACCATTTCTCTTGGTTATAAGCTCTAGTTGCACCATCTAAGGTTTTTGATGACCATGATATTTCATCTAAAGAGTCTGCAAGCACAAGATAGATTTTTCCACTCTCAATGTATGGCATTAATGTATCAACCATACCAAAGTTTTCAAAGTCGTAATATCTACCATTTTGAGGAGCAAAGGCAATACAAAGTCTACCACCTCTCTTTCCAAAGGTTTTGTAAGTCATATCGCGGTCTAAAACCTTAGAAAAAGATGTTCTAATTTTTCCTTCCATTAAGCTCTCTCCTCTACAAAGTTAATAAATTCAAGAGCTGCTTTCTCATCATCTGCATGAGCTGTAAACATATAGTTACCCATTGCATCATACCAAAGAGCTGGAAGACGTTCTGCCATAACTATTTTACCTTCATACTTCTTCATTACCTCATCATATGAGTGCTTATATGAGTAGTTATCTCTTCTAGATGCATATACACAGAAGTGGTCTTTACCAAGGTCTGGAACAAGGCGTTTATCAGAAGTAACCATATCAGCCCAAATTTGATAAACATCTGTAGCATGTGCCCAGTTCATCATATCAGGAGTGTAACCACCAGCTGGTCTCATGTTAACCTCTAAGCCTACGAAATCACCCTTTTTACCAAGGCCTTTCTTATCTTTCTTCAAGCGGAAGAACTCAAGGTGTACAAATCTTGATTTAACATCAAATGCCTTAACAGTAGCTCTACCTAATGTCTTTAAATTTTCAGGTACATCAGCTGCTGTGTAGTAGTCTAGATCAAGTTTGTTATTTACAATATCTGCAATTGAAGGTGGCCAAAGAGTCATAGACTCAAAGAGTGGTTCACACTTTGAGTTGGTAATTACATCGTAAGAGACGATATCACCTTCAATAAATTCTTCCATTACATAGTCATAATTAGGCTTGACCTTAAAATAGTTCTCAAGTTCCTCATCAGATGTAATTTTAAATGTATGAGCAGCACCAACACCACACTCAGGCTTTGCAATAATTGGGTATCCTCCAATTTCATCAATAAACTTCTTTGCTTTTTTGAGGTCACTTACCTTATGAATTCTTGCAACAGAAACACCAGCCTTAATGTAATATTTCTTCATTTCATACTTGGATTTATATTTTTTAATACCCTTAGAATCTACTCCTGTTGTGATATTAAAATCTGTTCTAAGTTTTGCATCTTGCTCAAGCCAATACTCATTATTTGATTCAAGCCAATCGATTTTTCCATACTTAAATGCAAAGAACGCAACTGCTCTATACATTTCATCATAGCTTTCCATGTTATTAACACGGTAATACTCAGTAATTGAATCCTTTAACTGACTCGATAATGCATCATATGGAGTATCTCCAATAGCAAGTACATTAACACCATTCTTCTTTAAACGTGAGCAGAAATTCCAATATGTATGTGGAAACTGCGGAGAAATAAATATAAAATTCATCGGGTAAAGCCTCCAAAATCCAATATACGAAATAATAGACTTTAATGGGAAGTAAGTTATTTAACTTCTACTAATTTTTCATTTTCAATAATTAAATATGGTGGTGACTGTAAGTCCTTTTCATAGTAATTTTGCTTATATAACTCATAACGCTGAGAGGAAAAGCTTAAAGATTTTAAGAAATTTAATACTTCTACTCCGGATGCATTTACATTGCCTTTTAAAAACTTAAAGAGAGGCATTAACCACTCTTTATGGTCAAGTGAGGATGCATATAAGCTTTCAATATTTACAATATCTCTATTTAAAGCCTCAAATGCAGGAGTATATTCATTTAAATCTCTATACCTTAATAAACACCACCCTTCACTATTTCTTTTAACGACATAAGTATCAAAAAGATAACGTAGTATTAAAGTATTATATAAAAAGCACTTTACTTCTTCTCTATCTAAAGACTTAAGAAAGGCACAAATATTTAATATTTGTTTATCGTCACATCTATTTTCTTTATTTAATACTAATTCAACTGCATAGAGGATAAATTCTTCAAATGTGATTATAGGAAAGAACACTCCACCCTTTTCACTTCTAACAGCAGGTCGAATAAACTCTTCGCTATCAAATACAAGAGCATCTTCTAGGGTACAGGTAATATTATCTTTATCCCCTTCTGTGTGCGATGTTATCATTTTCCACCAAGAAGAGTAATCACTCTCCAAAAGAGGCGCAACACCATCACCATAAATCATTCTATTGTATAATCGTTCCGGTATACAGCCCGCTAGAAATCCAGAGAACGAATCAAGACCCTTCCAAATTACTTTAGCTATCTCCCTTTCCTTTGGATCTTCTAGCTTTTCAAGAAGATATGAAAAAACAACATCTCCCTTTGTGCATTGTAATCCTCTTGAATTCATAATTTTAAAGTAATGGTTTAAATCAGTTGAACTACTTAAAGTGGTTCTTAATATATAAACATGCTCTCTTAAATACTCAAAAAAAGCTTCTTTATCTGTTTTTTCTAACTCAGATTTTAATATTTGAGCTGACTTAAAGAAACGGTGTCCACTCCCTGTTTTACCTTTTTGTAGCTCCTCCAAGCTCTTTACTGATGATGGTCTTGCTTCATAGGATAAATTAATTTTCTTTCCATCTCCTGATAAAGAAAAGAGCAAAGAAAGCACTGTAAGACGTTGCTGTCCATCAACTAATTCATAGTAACCATCAATAAAAAAGGTAACAAGAGAACCCATATAATACTCTTCTTTGCCTTCTTTTCTTGAATCCTCAATATCCTTAACAAGTCTAATTAATTCGCCTTCACTCCAAGCAAATTCTCTTTGATAAACTGGGATAATATATTTATCACTATCAAGTAGTGCACCAAGCTTTAATAAATCCATAACTACTCCAATTTAAGGAAAATATCAAAATCTCTATCAAAATCGATATCTCTAACAGGTCCCTTAGTTCTAAAGACGATGTTTTTCATTCCATCTAATCTTAAAGCTAAGTTGTATGCTAAAACCTCTTCAACATCGGAAGCATACCTAATTACACTTAACATGGAAGAATCCTTATCTAATACATATTCATTTAATCTTGAAAGTGTAACCGATGCATTCTCATATAAAGGTGCAAACGAATACTTAAAGAGCTTAGTTAATAGTATTTCTGTTTTGCTTCCAAAGCGGTCAGCTGCAAATAGTGCTAAAGCTAAAAATAAATCATAACATCTTTCTTGACTTGGATTAGTTAAATCAACGGTCTTTAATACTTCAGGTATTTGTCTATTAATCATTTTCTTTACACTTCTAAGTAAATAGAGGTAGTGAAAGGTATGGTCGAAAAACCATTTACCGTTAATCATTGGACTTTCAAGGCAAAACAAAGAGCTTAATACTCTCTTTACATATGGGTAATCACGATTTTTTTCAACGCCCTCGAACAAGAAAGCTTGTTCCTTCGTAAGTGGGCAAGTCCCCTCACCTCGTAAATAGTGCCATAACATTGATTGTAGCATAAAAAGATGTAATAGTTCTTGTTTATCAAAGCTCTCCCACTTTTGTACAGCCTCAATTTTTTCCTCTTCACTATCACATCTCATAGATACTAAGTGATAAGCCTTTAAAATATCAGCCATATCAAGCTCACGTCCTCTTTCATGTCCACTATCAAAGAAACTAAAGCAATCGGAGATATCATCTGCTTTAATAACAGTTATATAGGTATTGTTAAATAGAGCTTGTTTAAAAGCCTCTTTATCAAAACCATCGATACTTTTTTTAATTATTCTCCAATTTTCTTTTATTCTTCTTAACTCTTCTGGAGTCCAGCTCTTTTCCAGTACAGGATGTTTTAAATTAAAGTATTTAAAAATTAATGATAGTGTGATTACTCTTGATAATCCATCAACTAAATCATCTTTATTAAAGATAATTGTACCAAGGGGATATGATGTTTTACTTATAGCAATATCTCTAACAAGCTCTGCTGTCTTAATACCATCCCAGGTGTAAATACTTTTATATGTAGGTAAATGATCTATATTAGAAAGTAATTCTTCTATAGAGCTATCATAGACTGTTACTTTTCCCATGTGAGAAAAAATAGCATAAATAAAAAATAGAATCTAATAAAAAACTAGCTCCAAAGACCTTTATTAATCCTTGGAGCTATTAATTAACTATTAATAGTTATTACATCATTCCCATTTCAGGGTTGCCAGCTGGCATCTGAGGAGCTGGTGCAGGAATATCTGTAACAGCACACTCTGTTGTTAAGATTAATGATGCAATTGAAGCTGCGTTCTGGAGAGCAGATCTTGTAACCTTAGCTGGGTCAATAATACCTGCCTCAACCATGTTAACCCACTTCATAGCATTAGCATCGAAGCCAACACCCTTCTTCTCATTCTTACAGTGGTCAGCAATAACTGCGCCGTCTAAGCCTGCATTTGCAGCAATCTGTCTGATTGGCTCTTCAAGAGCTCTCTTAACGATGTTAAAACCAACCTTCTCATCCTCAGTAAGATCTGAAAGATCCTGAGCCTGAAGAGCATTAACTGCCTGAACAAGAGCAACACCACCACCTGGGATAACACCTTCTTCGATAGCAGCACGAGTTGCAGAAAGAGCATCCTCTACTCTGTGCTTCTTTTCCTTAAGTTCAACTTCTGTAGCTGCACCAACGTTGATAAGAGCAACGCCACCTGCAAGCTTAGCAAGACGCTCCTGGAGCTTCTCTCTATCGTAATCAGATGTGCAATCAGCAATCTGGTTCTTAATCTGAGCAATTCTGTCTCTAATAGCTTCTGTTGAACCTGCACCATTGATGATTGTTGTGTTTTCTTTCTCAACTTTAACACTCTTAGCTCTACCGAGGTTAGAGAGATCAGCGTTCTCAAGCTTCATACCAAGCTCTTCTGTAATAACCTGACCACCTGTTAAAATTGCGATATCCTCAAGCATAGCCTTTCTTCTATCACCAAAGCCTGGAGCCTTAACAGCTACAACATTAATTGTACCTCTTACTGAGTTAAGTACTAATGTTGTGAGAGCTTCACCATCAACATCTTCAGCGATAATTAAAAGTCCCTTACCTGTCTGAACAACCTTCTCGAGAACAGGGAGAAGATCCTTCATGTTACTAATCTTCTTGTCGTAAATAAGGATGTATGGGTTTTCCATAACACTTGTCATTGTGTCTCTGTTATTGCAGAAATAAGCAGAAAGGTAACCACGATCGAACTGCATACCTTCAACGAAGTCTACTGTAGTCTCGATTGTCTTTGACTCCTCAACTGTGATAACACCATCTTTACCAACCTTATCCATTGCATTAGCAATTTCATCACCGATAGTTCTATCGTTATTTGCAGAAATAGATGCAACTTGTGCGATTTCTTCCTTCTCCTGAATCATCTTTGCATCTTTCTTGATTTCTTCAACAGTGAGTTTTACAGCTTTGTCGATACCTCTTCTAATACCCATTGGGTTAACACCAGCAGCAACACTCTTCATACCTTCTTTTGTGATAGCATATGCAAGAACTGTAGCAGTAGTTGTACCGTCACCAGCAACATCGTTAGTCTTTGAAGCAACTTCCTTTAAAAGCTGAGCACCCATGTTTTCAAATGGATCTTCAAGTTCGATTTCACGAGCAACTGATACACCATCTTTTGTTACTGTAGGAGCACCATACTTTTTATCAAGAAGAACGAGTCTTCCCTTTGGTCCTAATGTTGTCATAACAGCCTTAGAAATTTTTTCAACACCGTTTACAAGAGACTTTCTTGCCTCTTCATTAAACTGCAACTGTTTAGCCATTTTTATATCTCCTTATATCATTACGTTTTCAAATTAACATGTGATAAAATACTTAACTTTTAATTTATCGGCAAGGCCTAAATGTGCAAAAGAAGACCAATAGAGAGAGCAAGTAGAGCAGAAAAGATATTACTTGTTAGATTTACAATATCATTATCGAAGAATTTTATTCCTCTTACTGCTCTTCTTTTTTTACCATTTTCATCAATTTCCTTCTCTGTCAGCTTTCCACTTTTCTCATCTAGATAGTGAACTTGGATAGTTCCTCCTAAAACACTATCAATTAAACAACCCGCGAAGCCAGAGGAGGCAACAAGTAAAGCTCCTGATAAATTTGCATTAAAGGTTGAATAGTAAAAGATTGCATATAAAACTGAAGCAAGCATTGATGCAGCACACCCTAAAAGTGAAATTCCACCAGAAAGCCCCTTCTCAACTCTCTTTCCACTAACTATTGAAATAGGATCATCCTTTGAAAGAACTCCAATATCTCCACCCCAAGTATCAGCACAAGCTTCAGCAAGTGAAGCTGTAAATACAATTAAGAAAATACTGTTTGTAGTTAATCTATAAAGAATTATACTTATTAATGCAGGAAGCCCATTTGCAAGGACTTGCATGTAGTCACGTTTTCCACCTTTCTTTTGGATTTTATTAATACCTCTTACCTTCTTTGAGAGTTTTCCAATAAAGGCAGCACTAATTAGGAAGAATAGATACATCATTAATGCTGATGTACCCCCTAAAAACAGGCTCAAAAAACCCATTACAAAGGCAGCGATTAACCCTGAAATTGTGAGCTGTTTAAGCTTATATGCAGTTGCTCCAATTAATGAAATCGCAAAAACAGATATTAACACCCTATAAATTATAGGTAGAGAGAAGAATTGCTGATCAATATAAATTAACATGCTAAAGCTCCGATTAATGCTGTAATAATTGGCACTGTAAGATTATCTAAGCCAAGTGGAGTAACAGACTCTAGGATTGTAGCACATAAAGCTAACAAAAGTGCAATTGGTAAAGAATATGAAAGGATTAATGCAATAATTAAAACAGTAATAAACATTACAAAGCTTCCTTCATAACTCTTTGTTGCTCCAAAAGCAATGTATTTATGCTTTCCAACTTTAGAGCCAATTAATGCAGCAAGTCCATCACCATAGCCCATAGCTAATACACCTAAAATAACATCTGTATCTGTCATTACATTTTTGTATTTACAAAGAGTAAGAATTAATAGAGTAATTGGAAAGTAAATTAGTCCATTATCTCTTTTTCTATCACCCATGCCTAAATAGCGTCCAAATCCTCCATATACAAATACAGTGTTAATAATGATAAACATTATTGGACCTATTAAGGCATAGCTAAGAGTATTAAAACCATATATTAAAATAAATACCCAGTTTGAGACTGTAATATGAATTAGCTTTCTAACACTCTCAGCTCTTAAATGGCAAAATTTATAAAGCAAGAATGCAATTAAAACTGTTGTACATACAAAAATTACAGATATAAATAAAGAGATAATGTTTTGGTCAATTACCATGAACGACCTCCACCACCGCCAAATCCGCCACCAGAAAATCCTGAGGAACCTGAGAATGTCATTGAACCTCCTGTGCTCTTTCCTTCAAAACCACTTGTAATTAGTTTTGCTGTATATCCACTATTAAAGCGTCTAAACATTCTTGAGTAGAACCAATAGTCAATAATCATATCAGTACCGGTATACCATGAGGCAGGAGTAAAGAACAGCCCTTCAAACTTCTTTGACCACTTATCTTCTAAGCCTAGTGCTATAGCATAGCTTAAGTTGTGGTAGTAGTATTCAGGATCTTGATCAATTAATGTCTTTAATTGGTCTATTTCAACCTTTTCAATAAATTCACGATAACCGAGTATTTCCTCAACTATCCTTTGACCATATTCACTTCGCTTTGTAATAAACTGTGCAAATATTGCAGATAGAGGAATTACAATTGCAGAAATTAATGTTGATATTAAAACTAAAATAGGAGTACAGCGTGCAGTTATTGCAAATGAAAATTGAACTACACTGACAACTAAAGCTAATGCTAGTAAAATAATACTAATTACAATCTTTACCCCACTACTAATTTCATGTTTTTTTGCAGCTGACCATATTAGAATAGAAGCAACAGAGAAATATAAGATATTTACAATTACACTAAATATTGCAACATCCATATTTCCAAGGTTTATTACAACTGAACTTAAAATCGCAAAAAGAATACCAAATAATGAAGCAAGATTTGATTTTCCTTCTGCTTTCTTATCCTTTAAAGATTGTTCTCCTTTGGAAAATCTCTTAACTAATGCAGGTTTAATATTATTTTGAAGTATTACTCCAAGCTTTGTTGATCCAATAGACTTTGTTGATAGCTCATCACCATTTAAGAATAGAGCATTAAATAGCACTAGTTCCTCTTTTGGTGCATTTTCAGGCGTTTTAATTTTATGAAGGATAAAGTCTTTCTTTCTCTCTTCTATTTTAATACATCCTTTATCAGCCCAATAGAAAATCATAGCAGAAAAGTCTCTATCATCTGCAGATGAATCATAGATATAACCAACAGCTAAAGGTGATAAATTCTCAGGAGGATTAAACCTTGGAACTACTACAATAGGTTTATCAACACCATACTTTTTATATAGATAGATTAAAATAAAGAGTAAAATAAGTGCTGATATTACTGTTACACAAAGACCTAATGCGGAGTAATCTTTAGGAACTCTTGCTCCCACAAAGTACCCTTCTTCCATCTCTGTTCGTAGTGTAATAGCTTCTCTCTCTTTTAATCCTGAAATAGTACCAGAAACAGTTGCTACTCCATCAAAAAGATATTTTCCTCTAGCAGTACTACTATAGTGCCCAGTTGTTAGATAAATTTTTTCTTTATCAATTGGCTTTGGGAAAGTAACTTTAAAATCTACATTGTTTATTTCACAATCCCAAGCATCACCAATGATGTTAAAGTAAAATTCATCGTAATCAGGATAAATATCTGCTCCAAGGTCATAACTATATGAAATAGTATAATGCTTTCTCCCTTTTACAAGGGTATCAGCATCACCTATTTTCAATGAAATAAAGTCATTATTTTCTTCTCTATCCCATTTTTCATTCACACTGATATTCGAAAGAATGGCTCTAAAGCCATTTTCATAGTTAACTGGAATATCTCTATAAAATCCATGAGAAGGTGAAGTAAAGTACATATCGATGTCTTCAGTAACGTTGTAAACACGATTTTCTTGAACATCGATATTAACTGAATAATTTTCTATGTAAAAATTTTCAGCACTTAGAGTAAATACTGTTAGTAAAAATACTAAAACAAAGATTAGTTTTTTCATAATTAATTAAAACTTAACTTCAACTCTCTGCTTTGCAGCTTCTTCTACTTCAGCATAAGAAAGCTTTTTAAAACCAGTCATTGATGCAACCAAATTAGAAGGGAACATCTCAACCTTACTATTCATTTGTTTAGCAATAGCATTGTAGTACTTTCTTGCATTTAATAAGCCTTTTTCAATTTCTGAAAGTTTTTGCTGTAAATCTAAGAAATTACTATTAGCCTTTAATTCAGGGTAGCTTTCAGAGAGTGCAAAGAGTGATTTAAGTGTGCCAGAAAGAACATTATTTGCATTATCTCTTTC
This sequence comes from Spirochaetales bacterium, assembly GCA_028723145.1. GTDB lineage: Bacteria > Spirochaetota > Spirochaetia > Sphaerochaetales > Sphaerochaetaceae > Bullifex. The sequence goes on from JAQYFM010000087.1 coordinate 11,223, forward strand.
TTCCATGGTGGTTGCACTCATAGCACTATTACGAGCTTTAATAACAGCCTCTAATGTACTACTTTCGTGTTTAGCATAACCTTTAACTGTTTCAACTAGGTTAGGAATTAAATCATATCTTTGCTTTAGGTGAACATCGATACCAGCATTTGCTTCTTCTGCTTGGTTTCTTAATTTTACAAATGAGTTATAGGTAGAAATAAAATATATTACTACTAATGCGGCAATTACAAGAATTATAATCAATGCAGTCATAAATAACCTCCAACGTTTTATAATACTGATACATTTGAGAATAATATTATTATATCATAGTGTCCATAAAAACATTACATTAGTCAAATTTCATTGCATTGAAGCTATTTTTAGATGTATAATTTCTGTATATAAAATGCATAAAGGAGCATAAAAGTGAGAGAACGACATAATCGTCTCAGCGTTGTTAAAGAAATTATCAAAAACAATAGGATAGATAACCAAGACACTCTCCTTGATTTACTAAAGGAAGAGGGTTTCAATGTCACTCAGGCTACTTTATCTAGAGATTTGAAGATGCTTAAAGTCGGAAAAATTTCAGATGGCTGGTCTGGTTACTATTATTCACTTCCTGAAAATGATTTAGTTTCTGAATCAGAAAAAAGCTATATTCAGGATGTTAGAAGGGGTATCATTTCAATCGAGTTTTCTGGGAATGTAGGTGTAGTTAAAACTCGTCCAGGACATGCAAACAGTGTTGGATTTGCACTTGATGTATTAAATCTTCCAGAAATTCTTGGCTCAATTGCTGGTGATGACACTATCTTCTTAATTTTAAGAGAAGGAATGACTAAAGAAGATCTTCTCGAAAGCTTCCAAACACGAATCCCGGAAATCGATAACTAAAGGAGTATACAAAATGGAATTCAATAACCTTGATACTTTGAAGGCTTATCAAGAGCTTTCAAACAGTGCAAAATGTTCTGTTAAATCACTTCTTTCAAAAGAAAGAATTGAGAAATGTAACATTGCAGCTGGCGGAACATTAACTTACAACTATGCAGCTATGCCTGTTTCTGACGAGCAAGTTGAACTTTTACAAGCTTTAGCAGATGAAGATCAGCTTGTTGAGAAGTATAAAGCTATATTATCTGGTGAAGTAATGAACCCAGGTGAAAAGCGCTTAGTACTTCACCAGCTTACTCGTGGCAACTGCCTTGATAAGCCAGTTTATGCAGATGGCGAAGAAAAAGGTGACTTTTATAAAACACAGCTTGAAAGAATTAAAGACTTCAGTGAAAAAGTTAGAAATGGCGTAATCAAAGGATCTACAGGTAAAGCATTTGACACAGTTTGCCAAATTGGTATCGGTGGTTCAGATTTAGGTCCAAGAGCTCTCTATCTTGCACTTGCAGAGTACATCAACAACTCTCCTGTTAAGCATCTCAATGCTAAATTTATCTCCAATGTTGATCCAGATGATGCTGCTTCAGTTATCAGAACTATCAACCCAGAAACTACTCTCTTTGTACTTGTTTCTAAATCAGGTACTACTCTTGAAACTCTTACAAACCAGATGCTTGTAACATCATCACTAAAAGGTGTTGATCCAGCTAAGCACCTTGTAGCTGTAACAAGTAAGACAAGCCCACTTGCTTCTAGTAAGGATGTTCTAGATGCATTCTTCATTGATGACTACATTGGTGGTAGATATAGTTCAACTAGTGCAGTTGGTGGTGTAATTCTTTCACTTGCGCTCGGTTTTGAAACTTTTGAAGAAATCCTAAAGGGTGCTCATGAAGCTGATATGAATGCTCTTGAAACAGATATTACAAAGAATGCAGCATTAATGGATGCATTAATTGGTGCATATCTTAGAAATGTATATAACTACCCTTCAACAGCAATTCTTCCTTACTCACAGGCGCTTTCAAGATTCCCAGCTCACCTTCAACAGCTTGATATGGAGTCAAATGGTAAGCATGTAAATCGCTTTGGTGAGAAGTTAAATTATGTAACAGGTCCTGTTATTTTTGGCGAACCAGGCACAAATGGTCAGCACAGCTTCTATCAGCTCTTACACCAAGGTACAGATATCGTACCTCTCCAGTTCATCGGTTTTAAAGAAAATCAGGCAGGAAGAGATATTGTTATTGAAGGTTCAACAAGCCAAGTAAAACTTAATGCTAACCTTGCAGCTCAGATCGTAGCATTTGCTCTAGGTAAAGATGATGAAAATCCTAATAAGGAATTTGACGGTGAAAGACCATCATCATTAATTTATGCAAATAAATTAACTCCAGCTGCACTTGGCGCTTTACTTGCTCACTTTGAAAATAAAGTAATGTTCCAAGGTTTTATTTGGAACCTTAACTCATTCGACCAAGAAGGTGTACAGCTTGGTAAGGTTCTTGCTAAGAAAGTTCTTAATGGTTGTCAGGGTGATGAAATCTTAAAAGCTTATGCAGATTTATTAATTTGATAAAAAGAGTAAAAAGTATTAAGCCGCACCATTAATTTGATGCGGCTTTTATTATTAGAGTGATGAACCGAAGTCTGTTACGATTACTTGACCTGTAATTGGTCTTGAATCATCACTTGCAAGGAATAAAAGAATCTTTGCAACATCATCAGGCATACATGGCTGAACCTTTAAGTCAGCATGCTTAGCCATCTGTCCCATCATATCAGGATCTAATGTTGCTGGATTTAATTTCATTGTCATAGGAGTTACGATAGTTCCTGGACAAATTGAGTTACATCTAATTCCCTGACCAGCAAAGCGCATTGCAATGTGCTTAGTAAGTGAGATAACAGCACCCTTACTTGCTACATATGCAGCACCACCACAACCATAGTAGCCTGCAGCAGAATCTAGGTTAACAATAGAACCCTTTCCATGCTCCTTCATTACCTTTGTAGCTTCTCTAGAACAAAGCATTGTGCCCTTAGCATTGATTGAGTAAACCTTTTCGATATCCTCGAGAGTACACTTATCAATTGGCTTTAAGCCCTCTTCAAGAATACCAGCATTGTTAACAAGTACATCTACTGTTCCAAAGGTATCAACTGCTGCCTTAACCATGTTCTTTACATCTTCTTCATTACTAACATCACATCTAACAGCTAATACTTCACCACCATTAGCCTTAATCTTGTTAGCAACCTCTTCAAGCTTATCAACTCTTCTTGCTGTAATAACTACCTTTGCACCCTCTGCTGCAAAAAGCTCAGCAGTTGCAGCACCTACTCCTGAGTTAGAACCAGTGATAATACATACTTTTCCATCTAATCTTTTCATAAAAAAGCCTCCCGTTTATGTAAGTATATACTTTTTCGGGAGGCTTAATCGATATAAATTTATTTTTTATTTTGATAAAAGCATTGCATCATTAGCTTCTGTACTTCCACTTGCCTTTGAGAACATATCTAAAAGATCAGGAACAGTAAGCTTTTTCTTATCTTCACCAGAAATATCAACAACAATATGACCTGCATCCATCATGATAAGTCTATTACCGTGAGTAATAGCATCTCTCATGTTATGAGTTACCATCATTGTTGTAAGATGGTTTTCTTCTACAACCTTATCAGACATAGCAAGAACCTTTTCAGCTGTCTTAGGGTCCAAAGCTGCTGTGTGTTCATCTAAGAGTAGTACTTTTGGCTTCTTTAAGGTTGCCATCAAAAGAGTAAGTGCTTGACGCTGTCCACCAGAGAGTAGACCAACCTTTGTAGTAAGTCTATCCTCAAGACCGAGGTTAAGTCCTTTTAGGGCTTGGTAGAACATCTCACGTTCATCCTTAGTAATACCCCATTTTAAACCTCTTCTTTGACCACGTCTTAATGCAAGAGCCATATTTTCTTCGATCATCATATTAGGATTTGTACCCTTCATAGGATCTTGGAATACACGGCCAAGCATTGTAGCTCTTTTATAGTCTGGCATGTTTGTTAAATCAACACTATCTGCTTTGATAGTACCCTCATCTACGAAGAATACACCAGCGATAGCATTTAGCATTGTTGATTTACCAGCACCATTACCGCCGATAACAGTAACGAAATCACCATCATTAAGTGTTAAGCTTAAGTTATCAAGTGCTAGCTTTGCATTAATAGTACCTTTATTAAAGGTCTTTGAAATATTCTTCAGCTCAAGCATTCTTTACCCCCTTATGATGAGAAAATACTTTACTCTTCCAATAAGGAACTGCTAAGAAAAGCGCAACGATTACAGCTGTGATGAGCTTGAGATCGTTTGTGTTTAATCCGAGCTGGAGAGTGATTTGGATAACGATATAGTAGATAATTGAACCGCAGACAACAAAGGAAAGAGTTCCTGCAAAGTTATGCTTAATTTTCTTAAATACAACTTCACCGATAATAACGGAAGCAAGACCAATTACGATTGCACCACGACCCATGTTAACATCAACAGCACCTTGATATTGAGCAACTAGTGCACCTGAGAGTGCTACTAATGCATTAGAAATCATAAGGCCAAGGATAATATCGTTATCTGGGTTAATACCTTGTGCTCTAGCCATATCTTTATTGGCACCAGTTGCTCTCATTGAACAACCTTTTTCTGTTCCAAAGAACCAATAAATAACACCAATAAGAATTGCTAAAAGAATTACTAACAAAAGAACTGGGTTATCGAGGGAAATATCACGAACATAGCGTTGTGATACTAATAAGTCATATTTATCAACACTTACTGGCTGATTTGACTTTCCGCCCATAATTCTTAGGTTTACAGAATATAAAGCAAGCTGAGTGAGTATTCCCGCAAGAATAGCAGGAATACCACACTTTGTATGAAGGGCTGCTGTGATAAGCCCAGCGATTGCACCTACACCGGTGGCAGCAAGAACTGCAATATATGGATTAACTCCCGCTCTAATCATGACCACGCATACAGCGCCACCTGTAGCAAGAGAACCGTCAACAGTAAGATCGGCTACATCGAGGATTCTATAGGTGACATATACACCTAAAGCCATTATACCCCAAATCAAGCCCTGTGATACTGCACCTGGAAGTGCATTCAAGAGTGAAATCATTACAACAACCCCTAAAGATATTATTAGATAGCTACGTAACCTGCTGGAGCTGCAATTCCGAGGGCTTCACAAATAGCTGCGTTATACTTCTTTGTGACCTGTGGTGCATACTGAACAGGCATCTTAGAAACATCAGCACCATCCTTGAGGATTGAAACTGCCATCTCACCTGTAGCATAACCGATATCATAGTAACTGATTGAAAGTGTTGCAACACCACAACCTGAACAAATACCCTCTTCACCAGCAACTACTGGAGTCTTTGAAGGAATTACTACGTTTGCAATAGCTTCTGTGTTAGAAGCAGCTGTGTTATCTGTAGGAATGTAAATAACATCTACACTGTCAGCAGCCTTCTGAGCAACAGATGCTACATCATTTGTATCTGTGAATGAGAATCTAGCTGTTTCATATCCAAGCTTAGCAAGTTCTTTTTCCATAACTTCTACCTGGTAAACTGAGTTAGCTTCAGCTGAGCAGTAGAGTAAACCTACTTTCTTAGCTGTTGGGAAGAGCTCCTTAACCATTTCAGCCTGCTTATCAAGTGGAGCAAGGTCAGATGTACCAGAAACGTTAGTTCCAACTGTACCAGTCCAGCCGTCAATTTCAAGAGCTGAAGCATAGTCTGTAATAGATGTACCAAGTACAGGAATCTTACTTGTTGCAGAAGCTGCAGCCTGGAGAGGAGCAGTAGCATTAGCAAGAATTAAGTCAACATTCTTAGCAACAAAACCATTTACGATTGTTGAACAGTTTGTAGCTTCACCAGAAGCGTTCTGTTCATCGATAACGACTGAATCACCGAGTCCTTTAATAAGAGCGTCTTTGAAACCCTGTGTAGCAGCATCAAGAGCTGGATGCTGTACTAACTGACAAATACCAACTGTGTACTTTTTACTTGATTCTGCAGCACCCTGAGCAAATACAGATGCGCACATCAATAGAGCTAACAAAACGACGAGAACTTTTTTCATAATCTACCTCTTTATAGAGAAAAAAATACCGCCCCGAAGGGACAATTCTCTATTAGATTAGTGATAAGATAAACAAAAGTCAACAGT
>JAQYFM010000088.1 GCA_028723145.1 Spirochaetales bacterium
ATGAGATGAGAGTCAGCACCCATTCGGAACGCATGGGTACTCTGGCGGAACCTGGATCAGGCTTTGAAGTTTCATATGAGAACTGGAAGCAAACCAGGGTTAAACCAGAAGCTGCAACCCTTTAGGGTGGCGGTAGTTCACATGGTAAGATTTGGTTAAAGGACATGGATATTAATATCAATGGAAACATCGATAGCTCAAAGTCTAGAAGCTGCCGGAAAGAACGTTAGGTATGATAATTGTGCCAAGAGTATAATTGGTTACAAAGCTATTAGTGCATGGATTCTTAAAACGTGTACCTAAGAATTTGCTAAATTCGAGGTTAAATATATTGCAGAGCATTGTATAAGCGATGTTGTAATTTCTGAGAAAGCTGTACATCAAGACCATCTTGATAAATCAAAGAAGATTAGTGGTGATGCTAAAATTACTTCTATTAATTCAGAATCTACTTCAATAAAAGAGGGAACAATACTTTATGATGTTAGATTCAAAGCTTTAGCGCCTGGTAGTACTGATCCAATTGGTCTTATCATAAATATTGAAATACAAAATGATGACAGGCCTGGAAAATCTATTCTAAATAGAGCAGAATACTATTGTGCTAGGATGATTTCAGAGCAGTATGGTACAGTCTTCACTGAAGGTCATTATCAAGACCTTCAGAAAGTATATTCCATTTGGATTTGTCCTGATCCTGCAGCAAAGAGGCAGAATGGTATTTTTAAGTTTCCAAGAACGATGGAAACGGTATATGGAAAATCACCTTTTAAAGAAGAGGATTATGATAATTCAGAATATATTGTTATTTTTGTAGGTAAACTTGATGATTCAAGTGACAATCAAATTATTGATTTGCTGTATACTATTTTCTCAAATGACATAACAGTCGAAGAGAAAAAACAGAGACTCAGTTCTGTTTATGGAATTGAGATGACGAGAGAAATTGAGAGTGAGGTGTTCGAAATGTGTAATCTTAGTAAAGGAATTGAAGACATAGGCATGGCTAAAGGGGCAATGCTTGAAGCAACAAAGGCTGCACGTAATCTCAAAAAAGCTGGAATGAGCGTCGAAGAAATTGCTAAAATTTTAGAAACCGATGTAAATAAAGTTGAAGAGTTACTTACTTCCTCTGAAAATTAAAATTGTCTCTAACAGCGTTAATACAAAAAAAGAAACATGGACTCAGTTCTATTAATAAAATTGAGCGTGAGGTGTTCGAAATGTGTAATCTTAGTAAAGGAATTGAAGACATAGGTATGGCTAAAGGGGCAATGCTTGAAGCAACAAAGGCAGCACACAATCTCAAGAAAGTTGGAATGAGCGTCGAAGAAATTGCTAAAATTTTAGAAACCGATGTAAATAAAGTTGAAAAGTTGCTTGCTTCCTCTTAAAAATTAATATTGATTGTTAAAGCCCGCTAGCTTTTATAGCTGGTAGGCTTTTATTTTTTTGGATGTCTAGGAAATAAAAGAAACTGCCAGCTTACTAAGAAACTGACAGTTAATAATATTAGTTTTCAAATGGGATTGGATCTGGAGATGTGTTTTCACCCATAGCTTCAGAGAGTTGCTTCATAAGAGCTTTTGCTTTGAATCCTAGGTGCTTTGGAGTTTCAACAATAACTGTGATATACATATCACCTCTATCGTTTTCACTACCTCTGAAACGAGGAACACCTCTACCCTTAAGTCTCAAGCTCTTTCCTGACTGAATTCCAGATGGAATTGATACTCTTACTCTTCCACCTTCAATTAAAGGAACCTCAACTTCACAACCTAGAGCGGCTTGAGTAAATGAAATTGGAATTTGCAAGAATACATTCATATCCTCACGAGCAAAGTACTTATCAGGTTTTACGTTAACGTAGATAATTAAATCTCCGGCTGGTCCACCGTTTTTACCTGCGTTACCTTTACCTCTTAATACGAGCTTTGTACCATTGTCTGATCCACATGGAATTGATACAGAGAGTTTTTCTTGCTTTCTCTTTACGCCAGTTCCGTGGCAAGCTGAACATGGATTTTCAATTATTCTTCCTGTTCCACCACAGGTTGGACATGTTGATGCCATTTGGAAAAATCCATTTCCTCTTGTAACTTGTCCTCTACCACCACATGTTGGACAGGTCTTAGTTCCACTTCCACCTGTGCCAGAGCAAGTATCACAAGCTTCATCATGGGAGTAAGATACATCTACCTTTGTTCCGAAAGCTGCATCCTTGAAATCAACTGTAACATTGTACTGTAGAGAACTTCCTCTCTGTTGAGCACTCTGTCCAGATCTTCTTGAGGATGAACCACCTCCAAAGAATGATGAGAAGATATCTTCAAAGCCACCGCCACCAAATATATCAGAAAAGTCACGATAAACGTTCTGGTATCCACCAGCACCACCATCAACACCAGCAAAGCCAAACTGATCATAGTTAGCTCTTTTCTCTTTGTTAGAAAGGATTTCGTAAGCTTCACTTGCTTCCTTAAATCTCTCTTCAGCATCTTTATCGTTTGGGTGTGTATCAGGGTGGTTAGCCATTGCGATTTTTCGATATGCTTTCTTTATCTCATCATCGCTTGCGTTCTTATTAACCCCTAAAACCTCATAATAATCACGTTTTGCCATACAATACCTTAATGTGCAAACATGCTGACACTATGGCCAGCATGTTTTTTAGTTTGGATAATAATCCTTATTTTACTTCTTCGTAGTCTGCATCAACTGCGTCATCGCCTGCTGATGATGAAGAAGTTGAGTTATCCTGAGTAGGACCCTGCTGAGCATTTGCCTGCTGTGCTGCCTGAGCTGCTTCATAAACCTTCTGACCGAGTTCCATTGAAGCCTGCTGTACTGCATCACTCTTAGCCTTAAGCTCTTCAGCAGTAGCACTCTGGTTAGCAAGTGTATCCTTAAGATCCTTAACTGCAGCTTCGATCTTAGCTTTTTCGCTATCACTTACCTTATCACCATAGTCTTTTAATGCTTTCTCAGTAGCATAAACAATGTTTTCTGCATTGTTTCTAGCTTCGATAGCTTCTCTTAATTTCTTATCTTCAGCCTGGTGAGCTTCAGCATCCTTAACCATCTTATCGATCTCAGCTTCTGAAAGGCCAGAAGAAGTTTCAATTCTAATCTTCTGTTCCTTACCTGTTCCAAGATCCTTAGCAGATACGTGTACAATACCGTTAGCATCAATATCGAATGTTACTTCAATCTGAGGTACTCCTCTTGGAGCTGCTGGAATACCAACAAGATCAAACTTACCAAGTGTTCTGTTCTGACTTGCAAGCTCTCTTTCACCCTGAAGTACGTGAATTGATACTGCTGTCTGACCATCTGCTGCTGTTGAGAAGATCTGGCTCTTTCTTGTAGGAATTGTTGTATTTCTCTCGATGAGCTTTGTATTAACACCACCAAGTGTCTCGATACCAAGTGAAAGTGGAGTTACATCAAGAAGGAGTACGTCCTTAACATCACCCTTTAAGATACCACCCTGAATAGCTGCACCAACTGCAACAACTTCATCTGGGTTAACGCCCTTGTGTGGCTCCTTCTTGAAGAGGTTCTTAACAAGCTCCTGAACACATGGGATACGTGATGAACCACCAACAAGGATTACTTCATCGATATCATCAGCTGTTAAGCCTGCATCACGAAGAGCATTCTGGCAAGGAATCTTAGTTCTCTCAACGATTGGAGCGATCATCTGCTCAAACTTAGCTCTTGTTAAAGACATCTGAAGGTTCTTTGGACCTGTTGCATCAGCTGCAATAAAAGGAAGGTTGATGTCAGTTGTCTGTGAAGAAGAAAGTGTAATCTTTGCACTTTCAGCAGCATCCTTAAGGCGCTGGAGAGCCATGTTATCCTTTGTTAAATCGATACCTGTATCCTTCTTAAATTCATCTGCCATCCACTGGATTAAGAGCTGGTCAATATTATCACCACCAAGGTGTGTATCACCATTAGTTGATTTAACTTCAAATACACCATCACCAAGTTCGAGAATTGAAATATCGAATGTACCACCACCAAGGTCATATACTGCGATAACTTCATCCTTTGAACTATCTTTACCAAAGCCGTAAGCAAGAGCAGCAGCTGTAGGCTCGTTTACAATTCTCTTTACATCTAAGCCTGCGATACGACCCGCATCCTTAGTAGCCTGTCTCTGAGCATCGTTGAAGTAAGCAGGTACTGTGATAACTGCTTCTGTAACACTCTCACCGAGGTACTCCTCAGCTGTCTTCTTCATCTTCATGAGAATTTCAGCACTGATCTCCTGTGGGCTTAAAAGCTTACCACGAATATCAACCTTAATCTCATCATTTGGTCCTGCAACAACCTTATATGGTGTGAGCTTAATCTCTTCACCTACTTCATGGAACTTTCTACCCATGAATCTCTTAATTGAATATACAGTGTTATTTGGGTTTGTAACCATCTGGTTCTTAGCTGGCTTACCAACTACACGTTCTGTATCACTCTTATAACCAACTACTGATGGTGTTGTTCTGTCTCCTTCAGCGTTTGTGATAACCTTTGGTTCATTTCCTTCCATAACTGCTACACAGCTATTAGTTGTACCAAGGTCAATACCAATAATTTTTCCCATTTTATTTAATCCTCTTTCTATTATTTATCAGTTTAAAATTCATCCGGTTTCCCCGAACTGGATGTAATGTAATAATGTTTTAAAAAATCGTCAATCAGCTGGCTTTAATACTTTTACTTTTGCGCTTCTAACGACTCTACCATTGACCTTATAGCCCTTCTGAAGAACAAGCTGTACAGTCTCTTCCTTGGCATCATCACTTACTTCCATCATGCAAGCTTCATGCTCATTTGGATCGAATGGTACATTTGCTTCTTCAATAACCTCTAAGCCCCAGTTAGTCTTTAAAAGAGTGTAGATTCTATCCTCGATCATGGTAACACCTTCCCTGATAGCCTCTACATTATCGCTATTTTTAGCCGCCTCAAGAGCTCTTGAAAAATCATCGAGAGGTCCTAAAAGATCTTTAACTAGAGCAGTATTTGCATACTTTACTGCATCCTCTTTATCTTTTAATAGACGCTTTTTGTAGTTCTCTGTATCAGCTTGGTTTCTAATAAGCTTATCCTTAAGCTCATTAATTTGCTTTTCCTTTTCGATTAACTCAGCTTCAAGAGTTGTAATCTTTTCATCTTTTTCGTCTACCTTGACCTCTTCCTGGAGAGTATCTTCATCAGGCTGTGCATTATCCTCGACTTTGATATCATCGATGCTTTCTGCAACAACCTCTTCTTTTATTTCTTCATCATTTTTCTTTTTGCTCATATTTAACCTCTTTTCTTGAACACCTTCACTAAATTAATAATAGATAATGTATTCGTCAAGCGACTAATTAATCCTCAGTGAGAAGATCCTCCTCATCTCCTAAAAGCATGTCATCAGGAAATGATTGAATAGTTACTTTTGACTTTTTACTCTTATTAGTAGAAGCAAGAGAATCATCATTATTTGCTTTACTATCGTTTTCAATCTTCTTTCTAACAAGTAAAGCTTCCTCTTCCATTCTTTCACGCTTTATTGTCTCAAGACGTTTATTCTCACTTTCAAATTTACCGGTAATTTCAGTAAGTTCACGGTTAGCTTCTCTATTTTGCTCAGTAAGATTAAAAAGCTCTTCCTTAGTTTCAGTAACTCTCTTTTGAGTTTCTTCAAGCTGAGCTTGCTTTTCATTAATCTTTCTTTGTAAATCACCAAGACGCTCAACAGTGTTTGCAATAGTCTCATCAGCCCCCTGGTTAAGCCAAGAAACACTTTCCTTGATATCACTTTGTCTTGAAGCAAGGTTTTCAATTGTTTCAAGGGCAATTTTATTCATTGCTCTATAAACACCATCGATTCGAGAAACCTCAGAGTTAAGAATTTCAGCAATTTTTTCTTTATTCTTTGAAATAAAGCTTTCTGCCTCACTATCCATTGTTTCAACTTCTTTCTGATGAACAGCTTTAATTTCTTCAGCACCTTTTGCAGCACACTCTAAGACTTCACTTTGCTTTTGACTTAACTTTTCAATGCTTTCATTTGTAGAAGCTTGTAAATCAGCTTTTGCTTTCTCAAGGCTATCAGAAAGAGAAGAAATAGTACTTTCAAATATTGAAGATATTTCAGACTTTACTCTATCAGAGTCACTTACAATTTCATCACGCTTATTTGAAAGTTCTTCAACCTTATCATTAACGCTCTTTTCTATTGTTTGTAATTGGTCAAATAAAGTTTGGTAGCAAAGCTTTAACTTACCCTCAAGTTCACTATAAATTGTAGCAAGGTTTTCTCTTGCATTTAGAATACTCTCTTGGCTCTTTTCAACTTCATTTTGAACACTAACAACACTTTCATCAAAGCTTGCCTTAGCACTAGCTTCCCTGCTTTCCATCTCACTGACAAAGGACTGAACCTGAGCAGAAAGCTTTTCGCGCTCAGAAGAGAAGAAATCACTATCTCTTTCTCTTCTATCATCAGCTTGTTTTTCAATTTCTGTTGATAACTCTTTAAGGGAAGCTGTCTTTTCATCAATAAAGGAATCAACTAAAGCCTTTTCATCAAATAGTTTTGCTTTATACTTATCTAATAAATCCTGAGCTTCCTTATCCTTATCTAAGTAATAAGAATTAAGTCTTTCCTCTTCTGCTTTAAGATCACTATTTCTCTCTTCAAAGAGATCTGAGAGTTCATTCTTCTTATTCTCAATTTCCTCTAAACGTCCATTAATTGAACCGATAATCTGAGTTTCCTTATCAGAAAGAGATAAAATAGCTGCTTGCAGAGCACTATCAGCTTCACTCCTCTTTTGCGCTAAATCATTTCTAGCTTCATCAAGGTATGAACCAAATTCCTCTCTATTCTTTGATAACTCATCAGAAAAGAGAGAAAGCATTTCTCTTTCTTTATCTTGGTGCTCTTGAACAATTGCATCAAGATTAACTTTTGTTGAAGCAAGGTATGCTTTAACGGATTCCTGCTGACGAACAATATCTTCTTCAATTACTTGAGCATTAGCTTTAAATGATTCAATTGTAGTATTAACAGATTCAGCCTTTCTAACTTCATCTTGAACTACACTAATTCTATTTTCTGCATGTTCAGTTTGAAGTCTAAGTTTTTCAAGAGTTACTTCATAACCCTTACAAATTGACTCAAGCGCAGCTAAGTCTCTTCGATGGTTTTTAAGATTTTCAAGAGATAGATTAATATCGCTAATCATATGATTAGCTTCATCTTGTTTGGCTTGAATCTTATCAATAGAGTCATGACAAGTCTCTTGAACTCTTTTCATAGTTTGAGCAGCTTCATTTCTAAATGTTACAATTTTCTCTTTAACATTAGAAAGGCTTCTGCTCTTTTTATCCTCAGCTCTTAAAGCAAGGATAATTATTAGTGTGATCACAAATAGTGATACAGGAAGTATATAAACAAGCATGTCCATATTATTGCTCCTAGAATAATCTTTCCATTAGCTCGAAATAGTTCTTAACCACGATATCAGCAAGTGGATAAGAACCATTTTTCTTAGTTATCATAACACTATTCATCCCGGCATTTTTAGATCCGGTGACATCCTTTGAGTAGCTGTCTCCTACATACAATATCTCACTTGGTTTTAAATGCATTTCCTCTGCCATCTTTATAAAAGGAGTAGCATTTGGCTTTAAGGTTCCATAGTCCTCACTTGAAGCTACAAAGGATGGATAAATGGTTAAACCCAATACATCAACCTTATTTCCAATAGGAAAATCTGATAGAAATCCAATTTTGTAGCTTTCCGATTTAACCTTATCTAAAAACTCAAGTAGCCCTTCAAAACGTTTAATTTTTTGGTCATAGTAGCACCAAGGCTCATAGAGATAAGAAAGATACTTTTCTTGGTAATCCTTCTTAGGCTTACCAAACATTATCTTACACTCCCTCTCTCTAAATGCGCTTAAAGTGGTAGCAGGAATAGCCTTTAAACCATCCTCCTTTCTAATCTGCACCCTCATTTTATTATAGCGCCACGAAAAAATTGGATGCTTTATTGCTGCCTTTAAAAGATAGATATTAGTTTCTCTTTTAGGATAAAGAGTACCATCTATATCAAAACAAATAGCCTTTATCCCTTTTTCAGCAAGAAATCCCATTTTATTACCTTCTCTTTTGCTTTTGGTTTCTAACAATCTTCTCTGCTCTTTCTCTTTCTTTACCAAGACGAGCCTTACCACCAGGCTTCTTAGCAACGCCCTTAGGAAGTGCTGATCTCTTACTTCTTTCCTTTATTACTTTACTTATCTCAGCCTCTTCCTTCTTTGGGCCCTTTTCATAAAGAGAAGGATTTCTCTTTCTCTCACGAAGTGAAATCTCAATAGGGATTGAAGAAAAACCTAATTCCTTTCTCATTAGATTTTTAATGTAAGATAAATAGCTTTCAGGGAAATCCTTAATTCTATTTACAAAGAGTAAGAATCTTACAGGTGTAATACTTACTTGAGTTCCATATAAAACTTTGTAATGCCCTGAAGCACCGCGAGGTGGTTCATACTCTTCTCCCCATCTTCTAATGCAATCATTTAAGACATTTGTATCAATTCTCTTATTAAGCTGTCTCCATACTGCCCATACAGTATCAAGAAGCTTACCAATTTCATCGCCTTCAAGTGCTGAAATTGGAACAAGTGGGGCAAAGTTTAATACAGGGAATAAGAATCTAACTCTATCCTTAATAGCTTCAAGCTCGTTACCAACACCCTTAAGTGCATCAATCTTATTTAAGACTAATACAACACCTTTACCACGTCTAACAATTAACTGAGCAATCTTTTTATCCTGTTCTGCTAAGCCTTCTGTTACATCAATCATTAACAAAACAACATCTGCATCATCAATTGTTTTAATTGCTCTATTTACTGAGTAGTATTCAACATCCTCTTCAACTTTACTCTTTCTTCTAATTCCAGCGGTATCAAGGACTGTGTAATCAGTACCTTTGTAGGTAAAGGTTCCTCTCATTACGTCTCTAGTTGTACCTGCAATACTACTTACAAGAGAAATTTCACGACCAGTTAAAAGGTTTGTTAATGTACTCTTTCCTGTATTTGGCTTACCAAGGATAGCAAGCTTAATTGTTTCAATCTCTTCTGGCTCTTCTTCCTGTCTTTCAAGGTTTAGAAGGCCCAAAAGTGTATCTTCAAGCTCTTCAATACCAAGGCCATGAGCGGCTGAAATACCAACTACTCTTTGGTATCCAAAGTTATAGAAGTTCCAAATTAAATCTTCTCTACTTACATCATCTACCTTGTTTACAGCAAGCACAACCTTATCTGTATAAGGTCTGAGCTCCTTTAAGAGCATTTGGTCCTCTGGAGTGACTTCCATGCAGTCCATTACAAAGATGATAAGGTCACTTTGAGAAAGAAGTGATAAACTTTTTTCTGTTACAGGACCATCTAAACCTTCTTGGTCTAACTTAACACCACCACTATCAACGAGTGTTACTCTATTGTTTCCAAGTAACCAAGACTCTGGAATAGGATCACGAGTAACCCCAGGAGTTGGGTCTGTAATAGCCCTTCTTTTTCCAATCAATCTATTAAATAAAGTACTCTTACCAACATTTGGTCTACCAATGATACTTATTAGTGGAAGATTAGTATCGATATCAGCTTTATTAACTATTTCAAGTTTCTGCATTCAATTCCTCTTAGGACAAAAGTTAACACTATGCAATTTATCCTCAATGATAGTGTATTGTATTAATTCATTCGTGCCAATATAGATTTTCTACTCATTTTGTGTCAATTAATACTATATCAAATGATGTACATTTATTTGTTTCTTCAAAAAAACTTATTTAAATGTAAATTTAGAAAATTAAACAAATTTGAGAAAACCTTGTAGAGAGAACTATTTTTCGGTAATATTTTTTCATGATTGAAGATGATGATAAATTTAAACAAAAGGAAAACCTTGAAGTCAAAAGTGAAAAAAATCTACTAAGACCTATAATTGTTATCATCACCTTTTTACTTTGGTGTACTCTTCTTTCCTATTTTTTCTTCCCAAAAGTAAAAGCTGCCATCAATGATAGTGGTGTTGTCCCTTTAATAATGAATATGCAGGAAGAGCAATCTACACCTCAAAGAGGAATTAAAGCTATTTATTACTCACAAGATGGAGCAAAAGTATTTTCCTTTGTGACTCAAAAGCGAGGTTCAACATATCTTCATGATACTATTGAAGCATTGATTAATGACTATCCAGAAGTAGCACTTAAAAATGGTTGTATTTCTCTTGTTTCAAGTAAAACAAAACTCATCGGCCTCAGTGTTAGTAGAGGTATATGTTATGTCGATCTCTCAAAAGAATTTTTATCAAGTCCTAGCTATAAGAACTACAATGCATATGATCAAATAAAAGAGACCTTACTCTTAGATGATAAGATAGAAAAGGTAGTAATATTAGTTGAAGGTAAGGTTTTGGATTCTAATTATTTTATTACACAAAAGTGATAATTTATCCCTATAAAACTATTATAAGTCAGCGAAATGTCATAAAAAAATAGAGATTTCGCTAACTTATAAATTAAATATTAATACTTGTTAAATTCTAACAATTTCAACGCACTTACCACTTTCACTATCGATTGTAAGTAAGACACCTTGGATCTCACCTGCTTCATCAGAGATTTCACTCTTCATAGGTAGCTGTGTTAACTGTCTCTCAATTGATATTTCAGGTTTTGAACCAATAACACCACTGTGGACTCCTGTTAAACCAAGATCACTAATATATCCTGTACCTTTTGGAAGGATTTTTTCATCAAGAGTTTGTACATGAGTATGAGTACCGACTACCGCAGAAACACTTCCATCGAGGAAAAAGCCCATAGCTTCCTTTTCAAGTGATGATTCAGCATGGAAATCTACAAGGATTACATCTGAAGTCTTTTTAAGCTTTTCAACTGTTTCTTTAACACTCTTAAATGGACAGTCTGTAACTGGCATATCAACTCGCCCTTGAAGGGATATTACAGAGTAAGTAACACCATTTTTCTTTAGTGTGCAAACTCCATGCCCAATAACACCTTTAGGATAGTTCAATGGTCTTAATAAATCTTCTTTTGAATCTAGAAGAGGGAAGATTTCATTTTTCTGCCATATATGGTTACCACTTGTAATAACATCGGCACCATAGCGCTTCATGTTGTAATAATCTTCTTCACTAATACCAAATCCACCAGCGGCATTCTCACCATTAACGACACACAGGTCAACCTTATATTTCTTTATAAGGCCTTGAAGTCCCAAAAAGAGAGCACTCATTCCAGGACTTCCTGCTACATCGCCAAGCATTAATACTTTAACTAGCATTATCTAGCATACTCCACAATTCTTGTTTCTCTGATAATTGTAACTTTAATTTTACCAGGATATCTGAGCTCTGCCTCAATTCTCTCAGCAATACCTTTAGCAATATCCTTAGCACCTTCATCTGAAACAGTAGTGTTATTTACTAAGATTCTTAATTCTCTACCTGCTTGAATTGCGAAAGCAGAATCAACGCCATCAAAGCTCTTTGCAATACCTTCAAGATTCTCAAGTCTCTTAATGTAGTTATCTAAGCTCTCTCTTCTTGCACCTGGTCGTGCAGCAGAGATTGCATCTGCTATTTGAACAATTATTGATTCAATACAGTTAGTTTCTACATCTCCATGGTGTGCGGCAACAGCATTAACAACACGAGGATCTTCACCAAGTCTCTTAACAAGTTCTGAACCAAGCTCTGCATGATTAGCTTCACTCTCTGTTTCAGCGCCCTTTCCAATATCATGTAAGAGACCACCACGCTTTGCAATTTCAGCATTAGCACCAACTTCTGATGCAATCATACCAGCAAGGATTGCAACCTCTTTAGAGTGGAAAAGTACATTTTGACCATAGCTAGTTCTAAAATATAGTCTTCCTAATGCTCTAATAAGCTCTGGACCCATATTGTGAATACCGAGATCAAAGATTACCTTTTCACCTTCATCAACAATAATACGACCTACTTCCTTACTTACCTTATTAACCATCTCTTCAATTCTAGATGGATGGATTCTACCGTCTTGTACTAAGCGTTCAAGTGCAACTCTGGCTATTTCTTTTCTTACAGGATCAAAACAAGAGATAACAACAGCTTCTGGAGTATCATCAATGATGATATCTACACCGGTAAGTGTTTCAAGTGTTCTAATGTTTCTACCTTCTCTACCAATGATACGACCTTTCATCTCATCGGATGGAAGAGAAACAGAAGATGTTGTAACTTCTCCACTTACTTCAGTTGCAAGGCGCTGGATAGACTCTACAATAATGTCTCTTGCCACCTTTTCTGCTGTTAATTTTGTCTCTGCTTCAATTTTTGCAACATAGACATGACCATCGTGAGCGGCTTTAGCTTGCATCTGTTCGATTATAGTAGCTTTAGCCTCTTCCTGGCTCATTCCTGCGATTTTCTCTAATTCAACGATTAAAGAAGCCTCTTTCTCTTTCAACTCTGCTTCCTTTTTGGAAACAGCTTCACTTCTTTCTCCAAGTTGCTTTTTGACAGCATCAAGTTCCTGCTGCTTGTGTTCGAGATTTTCTTCTTTCTGCAAAAGTCTTCTCTCTGTCTTTTGCAGTTCTGATCTTCTTTCCCGCGCTTCACGCTCATTTTGCTGCTGTTCTTTTAACAGCTTATCACGTGTCTCAAGCATAAGCTCTTTTGCTTGAGCTTCTGCCTTGATGATTGCTTCCTGCTCTGTTCTAACTGCCTTCTGCTCAACAGAAGTAAGCTTGAACTTAGCATATATCCATCGGCCAGTATAGCCGAGGGCGATGCCAAAAATACAACATAGGAGGATTGTAATAACGTTAATCATAACATTGTCCCCTATGATAGCTATAATCATACTTGTTGAAAATACAAAGGTCAAGTTGGAATTAAGATATTCATAGTGTCTTAATTAGGTAAAATAGTATCGATAAAGCACAATATACAGTGGTAATAATTATTAATACAAAAATAATATTTAATTGTAACATATCAAATTAGTAATAAAAATATAATAAGAATATTTCAAGGATCAATTTAAGACTGGTGCTTAACACTATCAATATTTAATTATGTTTTTTCATCTAAATAAAATATAAAACAGGTGAGCTTTTATACCCACCCGTTATAGATAAATCTAATTTTTGTATTAGAACTGGTCAACGTTTGCTGCTGTAATTACGTTAACACCGGTATCGATGTACTTATAGCCACCCATATCAACACCATTGAGTATGTCTACTGCAGCTTTTACACCCTGATATCCCATCTGGTAAGGGTTTTGGCCCATGATACAAAGAAGCGCACCTTCCTTAACAAGAGACTTGTTAGTGTCAGAAGCATCAGAACCACATCCGATAACGTCAATACCTGCAGCCTTAGCTTCCTTAACTGCGTTACCAGCACCAACTGTTGAACCTTCGTTAGAACCATAAACAGCTACACAGCCCTGTGCAATGAAGTTATCTGCAGCTTCTTTAGATCTTGTAGCATCACCATCACAATACTGAGTTTCAAGAAGTGTGAAGTTTGTTCCAACAAATGCTGATCTGAAACCCTTTTCTCTTGAGTTACATGATTCTGTTGCAGGGTTTACACCGATAACACCTATTTTACCTGATGTGATACCCTTTTTATTTAACTCAGCAAGAAGAGCTTCACCAATTTTCTTTCCACCAGCTTCGTTATCTGTTGCAAATAATCTAAGAGATTCAAAGTTTGCAGGAGAGTCAACATATACAATCTTTACACCTGCTGCTGCAGCTTCTTTAAGAGCTGAAACTTGAGAATCAGGAGCGTTTGCTGCAACGAGGATTGCATCAGCACCCTGTGCTACAGAGTTATTGATACATTCAATCTGCTTATTGTCATCTTTTGTGTCTGGTGAATTAAATACAACTTTAACACCAAGTTCCTTACCTGCATCTTGTGCACCTTGGTTACATGCAACCCAGTGCTGGTCCATCTGGTCCATTGTAATCAAATGGATAGTATAAGACTTAGAAGATGATTCCGATGCTCCCTGTGCAAATACTGCTGTGAGAGCAAGAGCCGCTACGAGTACGAATACAATTACTTTTTTCATACTTTACTCCTTTTATTTTATTGCTAAAAGCAATTAG
>JAQYFM010000089.1 GCA_028723145.1 Spirochaetales bacterium
ACTCTCTCTTTTACTTCATAGATAACAATACATCTACACTCTCCCTTAGCATCAGGTGGATAGAGCTTAATCTGCTTAATGGAAGTGATGTTTTCAAATATTGGATTTGAAAGGTTTAGAAAGTTATCATCAATTCCATATTCCTTCTTCATAAACTCTTTCAGCTGCTTAGAGAGAGCTAATCTGATATCGCATACATTATGGACTATGGCATTTTGCATATATGTAACAGGTATCTTATCATTTTTGAATCTTGGAGGATGAGGGTTCTTAACTCCACCACTCTTAAGAAGGGCAAAGTAAGACTTCCAAGACTTGTCTAAAAGTTTTGCTACTTCCTGTGCTGTTTGAGATGGAAGGTTGCGAGCAAAGAAGTTATCCTTATGTTTCTTCTTTTGATAGTACCAATCAGGATACTCTTTTAATCCAAGTTCCTCATAGTGAAGTCTCTCATAATTAAGTACATTCCAAAGCTTAAATGCTGCGTAACAAAGATGACCAACTATATTGGCTTCTTTCTTTTCAAGCTTAAGTTTTGTTTCCTTAACTCGTTTCATATAACCTCAAAACTGATTACTCTGATTTTCTATGTATTTTTTTTACTATTTCAACATAGTAAGAATGATTCCATACTATATGAGCAAGTTCTGTACTGAACAAGATTTATCTTCATAATTTATTATATCACATGCATATGTTTTAGCAATTACTATTTTGAGCTTTCATCTCGGTAATTGAATTACCGAGGATTCCCACTTAATATCCTAAAATCCATGTTTTTCTACGATTTTATTCCGTATTTTTCTACATTTTTAACCCTAGAATTTCTACAATTTTATTCCTTGCTTTTCGACAAAGTAATATTTTCTAAAAAAAAATTACCTAGATTAAATGAGATTTTATAGTCTCTTTATCTAGGTAAAGCTACACTTTGA
The DNA here is from genome assembly GCA_028723145.1 of Spirochaetales bacterium. Classification (GTDB taxonomy): domain Bacteria; phylum Spirochaetota; class Spirochaetia; order Sphaerochaetales; family Sphaerochaetaceae; genus Bullifex. The sequence goes on from JAQYFM010000089.1 coordinate 936, forward strand.
TTTATAGGAAAAACTATAGACAAGAGTAGTACATTAAAGCTCCATTACTTTCAAAATCTATATCATCAACTTCACTAAGTATAAAGCAAATAGTATATGGATATAATGCACCATATACATTTTCACAAATATCAAAACCAATTAGATAATCTCTACCTGCTTCCAAAAAAGCAGAAATAACGTCCAAGGAAAGGCAAAAACCATTTTCAATGTCATTTAAGTTTTCAAGGTAGTATTCATTATCCACCAAGCAAGCAGCTGTAGCTAATAAGGACTGAGCAAAATCATCAAAAATTAAATCAAAGCTATAGCCTGCAGCATCCTCTAAAGCTTGAAGACCAACATACTCTGAAGAAACTAACTTTTTAATTGCATCTAAGCCAAAGCGCTCCTCGAAGTATCTGAAAAAGAGTAAGCCATAACCATATATAGAATTATCCTCACAAAAGATATCAGTTTCTTCACTATCATAAATAAATGGAACAATGTAATTTTCACTATGATGAGCAGGATAGCCAACATAATATTCTGTCCACATTGCAAGACCTTCACTGATAAAGGTCATATCTTCTTCTTCAAGATTATTTTTGTATCGTTCATTAAAATAAGTCATGTGGGAGAATTCATGACAAATTGTTGCAATTGCATCATCAAAAGTATAATCAGAATTAGGATCAAAAATATCTATATTAATATAAAGCATATCACTTTCATTTGATTCATACTCAATTCCAGAATTAAGTAATCCTTCCTTTGAGTATTGGTCAAGCATGTAGTAATAGCCCATTTCATAAATATCTGTAATTAAGAAAATAATTTTTCCATTGTTATCAACATCAGCTTCTTTTCCAAAAAAACTTCTAATCTCGTCGTATTCAGGTTCAAATAAAGCAGCAAGCTCTTTAATCTCTGCTAAATCTACTGAATATCTATTATCTAAATAGTAATAAACATGTTCTGTTTCTAAGATACATTTAGCATCTACAAACTTTGAAGGAGAACTTGAGTCATAAACTGAAATATGATCCCAATTATCACCTATATGACGAGGAGTGGTTAAAGAATTATCAACATTAACTAAGCAATAATCCTCTGCATTATATTCCTCAATATCATCTAAGGCTTCACTTGGAGAGGTATTTTCCATTTCATCAACTTCAAATACAAGATCCTCCTTTACCTCTTCTAATGGGATAAAAGGTCCCTTTCCTACTGCATATACAGCGGTTGTACCATCATTATCACCATATGCTACTAGCGCAAGTGTAGTTTGACTATCATTTTTAGTAGTACTACAGGAAATTAATAAACTAACAAATGTTAAAAAAATAATTACTTTTTTCATCTGTCACTCCTTACTCTCTTCTCTGTCTCAGCCATATAGATTAAACGATCTATTGCATAGTTAAAAAACTCTTTATATGCTGGGCAAAGGTATGTTAATGAAAGTTCTTTTTTATTAAAGTCCTCTCTATCACGTCGACACCCACCACGACAAAGAGAAAAGAATTTACACTTCTTACATTCCTCTTCTACCTTCTTTGATTTCTCAATAAACCCTATTTCAACTCTTTTTTTATCTAATTCTTCTAAACTATCATTAGTGATATTTCCAAGCTTGTAATCATCAAGGACATAAAAGTCACAAGGAAATACAGAGCCATCTCCTTCGATAACATAGTAATTTCCACACACTCCCCTCATACCACAAGCTTCTGGAGGGTAACCAAGGAGCATAGTAACTAAATTATCAAAGTACCTTATAGATACATATTCACCTTTTCTCCAGGAATCAAAATATCTATCAAATAAAATTTTTAGTGCCTTTGCATAAGTTTCTGCATCGAGGGAGTAATCATTTTTTACGCCACTAATTTCATCAAGGCAAGGAATAAATTGAAGATATCTAAAGCCATTCTTCTTAAAGAAATCAAAAATTGAACCAATATTTTCTGCGACAACCTTATTCACCGTTGTTAAAATATTAAATTCAACATGTTCTGCATTTAAAAAGGATGCCGCTCTAAAGGTCTTAACAAAGGTTCCTTTATTATCAGGACCAAGTCTATATATATCATGGATTTTCTTATTTCCATCCATCGAAAGACCAATTAAATAGTTATTATCATGGAAGAATTTAGCCCATTCACGATCTATGATATACCCATTAGTTTGAAGTGAGAATGTAACTCTATGTCCCCCTTTTGCTTTAGCATATTCAGTAAAAGCTTTAAAGAAATCGAGGCCAGAAAGAGTTGGCTCTCCTCCTTGAAATGAGAAATTAACATTATCCTTTTCGTTTTCTAATGCTTTATCAATTAGACATTTCGCCGTATCTAGAGTCATAAAGCCATAATTCTTAACACTTCTATTTTCTATTTCATCCTTATAAAAGCAGTAGGTACAACGCATATTGCAATTTCCTGATGATGGCTTTATTAAAAATGTTCTATTCAATTTTTCCTCACAAAAAAATGAAGACATGGGGAAAACCCATGCCTTAATAAAGAATTATTATTTATATAATTTAGGGTCTCTAGCGATTTCTTCCATTTCACTTCTTTTCTTAATCATATCTTTTAAGAGCCCAATTTGAGTACGAGTACGTATCAAATTATGCTCAGGATATTGAGTATGGTAGTAAACATCACCAGAAAGATAATCGTCCAAGAATCTTATCGCCTGCTCATAGACAATTGTAATAACACCTTGAACAAGAGTATCAATTTCTTCATCGGTAATAATTGAACTTACAGCAGGGATAAAGCCCTTTGCATATGCTTTATACATCTCTAAATCAAGACCTGCACCGGAGTACTCTTTTTCATCCTCTGCAACATAGTTTGCAGAGTAACGAATTGAGTCTGCAAAATCATGACAAAGTAAGCCTGGCATTACTGTATCAAGGTCGATAACAGCAAGTGGCTCAAGTGTATCTTTATCAACAAGTACGTTACTAGTCTTTGTATCGTTGTGAGTAACACGTAAAGGTAATTTAATTTTTGAAAGCTTCGATGCTTCTTCAATTAAGCTTACAAGATAATCAACATCTTCTTTTGCACTACTTACTCTATTTACAGGATCAGCCTTTACAGTCTGCATAAAGTGTTCAATGCGCATTGGAGTATTGTGGAAGTTAGGAAGAGTTTCTGTAAGTAAAGAAGCATCTAAATCAGAAAGATCTCTAATAAAAGAACCAAAACTTAATCCTGCCATCTCAAGAGATTTAGGAGTAGCCTTTCCTTCAAAGGAAATAGTATTAGCAATAAACTTAGAAACTCTATATGCTCCATTCTCATTTTTGTATAGAAGAGTACCATTTGAAGAAGGTAGAAAATGGAGAGTCGCTCTCTCAGGATCCTTACCTGCTTTAGCTGCCTTTTCTCTAATATGAGTTGTAACAATATCAATATTCTTCATCATACCTTCAGTATTACTAAAGATATTGGTATTAATTCTTTGGAATATATACCTTTCTCCATTTGAATCAGTAATCAAATCTGTTGTATTGATGATACCATTTGTTAATGCCTTTACATCCCTTAATGGAAGTGCAATAGGAAATTGAGATAATACTTTTTCGTCCATATCTATATGATAGTTTATTTAACATTATTTCTCCATTGCTTTTACATTTTTTTGAGTATTATAATCAATTATCTGGAGGAATAAATGAAAGATAAAATAACTATTGCTATTGCAGGTCTAGGTTCAAGAGGCAGAACTGCTTATGGTGCAATTTTACTTGATATGAAAGATAGAGCACAGGTAGTTGCTATTGCAGACTTTGATAAAACACGTTGTGAAATTGCTCAGAAAGAACATAATGTAAAAAGTGAAAATGTTTTCTCATCTGTAGAAGAAATGCTCTCAAAGGAAAAGCTTGCTGATGCAGTTTTAATCTGTACACAGGATAGAGATCATGTTAGACATGCTCTAATGGCTCTTGATAAAGGATATGACATCTTACTTGAAAAACCTGTTAGCCCAGATTTAAACGAACTAAAATCTCTTGTTAAAAAAAGTAAGGAAACAGGTAGAAAAGTATTAGTTTGCCATGTTCTTAGATATACCCCATTCTTCCAAACAATTAAGAAAGCTATTGATAGTGGTAGAATTGGTAAAGTTGCCACAGTACAGGCATTAGAGAATGTTCGCTATTGGCACCAAGCTCACTCCTTTGTTAGAGGAAATTGGAGGAGAAAGGATGAAACTAGTCCAATGATTTTGGCTAAATGCTGTCATGATTTAGACTATTTAATTTGGCTTTGTGGTTCAAAGTGTAAAAGTGTTTCATCCTATGGTTCATTAAGCTACTTTAAAGCTGAATGTGCTCCTGAGGGTGCTGCATTAAGATGCCTTGATGGTTGTAAGGCTAAAGCTAATTGTCCATATGATGCAGAAAAGATTTATCTAACTAACAAGGACACTGGTGTATTACATGGAAATGTTGAATGGCCTGTCGATGTACTATCAGAAAATCCAACAGAAGAGACAATAAGAGCCGCTATTGAAAAAGGTCCTTATGGACGTTGCGTTTTCCACTGTGATAACGATGTTGTAGATAACCAAATTGTTGCAATGGAAATGGAAAGTGGTGCAACAGTTACTCTAACTATGTCTGCTTTCACAAGTATCGGTGGAAGAACTATTAAAGTAATGGGTACTCTTGGGGATATCCAAGGTGATATGCATGACAATATCATTAAGATTACCGAGTTTGGTAAGGAAAGTGAAATAATTGACCTTGGAAGAGAAGAAAAAGACTTTGCTGGACATGGTGGTGGGGATCAAATGCTTATTGAAGAATTTGTTTCACTTCTTGAAGGTGGAGAGGTTAATAATACAGTTACTACTCTTGAAGTAAGTGTTGAAAGCCATCTTGTAGCATTAGCAGCCGAAGAGTCCCGCCTAGAAGGTGGAACTCCTCAGCTAATTGCCCCACTTAGAGGTTAAGAGTTAATTTAAGTGTTTTAATCATGAAGGGTGAGAAGCTAATTTCTTGCCCTTCAAACTTTGTAAAGTGCTCTTCAATTAAATCAGAGTCATATACCTCTTTAACTCTATTATCATAACAAATTGTTATTAAGCCTTGGCTACCCTCTGCTTCATAGAATCTTAAAATGATACCATCACGATCTTCACTTACCTTCACGCTATCGAGGATAACACTACCACGCTCACACCTCCAGCTAAAAGGAAGAGATGGCATATACTGCCCATCACAATCATATCCTGCACGTATTGCACTACGAAGGCCTTCTGCACCACCATTTGCAAAGTAACAGGAATAACTAAATTCATGGTGCCCGATATCAGCACTTGGGTCTGGAGCCTTTGGACTACGTAATAGAGAAATACTAGCTTCTCCATTTTTAACTCTATAGCCATATTTACTATCACTAGTCATGATAAGTGAGTTTTGAGTATCGCCAAGGTGCACAAACCTTCCAGCAGGCACCTCAAATTGAGCTCTTTCAACTGTTGTGCTATCCCCAGTACTACGACTAATGTAACCAAAAGGAACTGCAAAGTTTGCATATGGAGAATTAATCACGCTATCAAATTCAGCTCTCAATATCTTATGTTTTTCGTTCCAATCAACTACTGTGTAGAAATCAATTTTAGCATCCGAAGCTCTAACAATTATTCTTTGCTCGAGCTTTGATGTATTTGATAACTCAGCATTAACTTTAATTAAAACATCATCACCAGCTTCTTCGATTGATACACTATTAATACCACTAATTCTCTTTCTGAGAGGAATCATATCAGACTCCATATCCCAAGCGTCCCAATTTACTGTTTCATCAGGAGAGAAAGTAATTGTATTAAATGACTTTCCACTCTTAACAAGCTCTCTTGAATTTACTACTACAGATGAAAAACCTCCCATTCCATCTGGAATTAGTTTTCCCCAAGGAGCAATGATAGCACCATCCTTTATGAAAACCTTTCCTGCTAGCTTTTCTTTTTTATAAGCAAAGTGGAAATCACTTGAAAGAGAGGAAGCATTTAATTTCTCTTTTACTTTTGAAACCATTTGTAATGCGTTTTTATAACTCTCTACAGCCTCATCCATTGCCTCTTTGATACAAGAACCAGGAAGGATATCATGGAATTGGTTAGTTAGTAGAATCTTCCATGCGTCCGTAATAAGGTTGAGAGATGACTTAACACGTTCACTTAAACCTTCCTTAACAAAGGCTTCTGAAATTAAGATATCTACCTCTTCTAAAGCTCTTTCAAGCATCCTATTACACTTCTTTACCTCTGCTTGTACAGTATAAGTTCCTCTATGTAATTCAAGATATAATTCACCCTTATATGTTGGAAGGTTATCTGTTGATGCAAAAATCCTTTCCATGGCACTTTGAAGTGTTACCCAGCTATTTTTAGGAAGTCCTTGAAGGTCATGCATTCTCTCAAGGTTCTCAATATCCTCAAGCATAGTACCACCACCGCCATCACCTTCTCCAATACTTCTAAGCAGTGTATCTTGAATATCCTTATGCCTAATTTTGTTGTAAACATGCATTATCTGTTCAGGTTCATTTTTGCCTTCATATGCATCAACAATCATATGAGAAGGTATTTTGGTTCCGTCCAAGCCCTCCCACATAAATAAATCATAAGGGAAAGCATTTGTATCATTCCAACCAATTTTACTAGTAACAAAATAATCAATCCCCGATTTCTTCAATATTTGAGGAAGCTGTGCATTGTAACCAAATGAATCAGGAACCCAAAATACATTACCCTTTACAGAGCCAAATAGCTCTCTAATTAGCTTTCTACCAAAAATGAATTGTCTTACAAAGGATTCTCCCGAAGGGAGCATGCAATCAGGCTCAACCCAGCTAATACCTTGGACCTCAAACCTTCCACCTTTTTCAGCTTCCTTTAGTTTTTCAAATATCGATGGATAGCGGTCTTTAACAGCTTTCATTTGAACTGGTTGAGTAAAAGTAAACTTAAATTCAGGATATTTTTCTAGATACTTCATCATTTGAGAAAGAGTTCTAGCAGCCTTTCTCTCTGTTTCATTTATTGGCCAAAGCCATGCATGGTCTAAGTGAGCATTTCCTATTGAAAGAATTGTTGGACAGATAGTTCCATTGTGAGATTCTAATGTTGGCCTAAGCATTTCTTTAGCTCTCTTTGCCATTTCATCTAAACATTCATCACTTGATGAAAAATCAAGAGTAATTAATGCCTTATGCATATTAGATAAAACACTTTGATATAAAAGAGATTTTTCATCTAATGTAGCTAATAAGCCTCTTAAAACCACACAATCGAAATAAAGGCTCCAAGTATTAGGATTCTTCTTTAGTAGCACTGGCTTTGAAAAGGTTAAAGGATAGCTTTTCTTTCTCATTGCAACAGCTGTTAATACTCTACCCCCTTCACTAGGATGGTATCCAGGGAATAAGTGGCCACCCCATGCTTCAAGCAGGATATCAAAATTATCAGAAAATGGAGTAATATCAAAAAGTGGATGGAATGGGTTAATTGCTCCCTGAGGCTTAGAATCAATATAAACAAAAGTATCTGTTTCAGTAGAAAGATTTAAATAGTACTCAGTATTAGCTTCCTTCTTATATTTAATTTGGCTTTTAAATAAAGTATTAATCCAAGGATGAGCCCAAAAGTGAGGGAAAGCTTCTACCTCTTTAAAAGAAACATCATCTAAATTGAAGTTTTCATTCAAAGCTTCCTTTTTATCTGCAGTAACCCACTTAAAGGAACTATCAATTTCTGTAAGTTTTCTTCTATTTAATTCATTAATTGAAATATCAATACGTTTTATTGCTTTTGTATATAACATCTATTTCTCCATTTTCAAATAATGCTCCGCAGAGCGCGGAGCAAAGACTTAAAGTGTTTTTAATGCTTTTTCTAAATCAGCAATTAATACATCAGGATCTTCAAGACCTATATGTACCCTTACTAAACTTACTTTATCATCAGGCACTGCTTCACCCTTCTTATAGTGTGTTGCAGCTGGGAATACTAAACTTTCATAGCCACCCCAGCTAACAGCCTTCTTAAAGTAATAAAGGCTATCAGTAAACCTTCTAACGGCTTCTACTTCTCGGGTTTTTAGTCTAAATGAGAATAGTCCACTTCCTCCTCTAAGCTGCTTTCTTGCAAGCTCCTTTTGTTCATAGGAATCAAGCATAGGATATAAAACAGACTCAACCTCATCTCTACCCTCTAAGAATTTGGCAACCTTTAAAGCATTTTGATAGTGAATAGGAAGTCTTACATGTAGAGTTCTTAGATTTCTTAAAATTAGCCATGCCATCATAGGATCTGGAACAGGTCCAAGAGCTTGGAACTCTGTTTCAAATAAATGAACCATATCCTCTTCACTTTTACCAACAATAACACCACCAAGAATATCGGAGTTTCCTCCAATATATTTTGAAGCAGAATGAACTACAAAATCGATTCCATAATCGAGAGGATTTTGGAAAATTGGAGTAGCCCAAGTGTTATCAATAATTGTCTTAATACCATGTTTTTTAGCTAAAGCAGAAACAGCTTCTAGATTCTGAAGTCTAAAAGTAAATGAGGTAGGACTTTCAAGATAAATAACTCTAGTGTTTGGTCTTATTGCATTTTCAAAGTTTTTAATATCTCTTCCATCTACAAAAGTACATTCAACGCCATAGCGACTTAAATAGGTTCCAGCGATATAATGTGCCCAATCATAGGAGTCTTCAACCATAATTATATGGTCATTTCCCTTCAAGCAACTAAAGATTGCTAAGCTAATTGCAGCAACACCAGAGGTAACAAGTTTAGCTCTTGCACCGTGTTCTAGAGCTGCAAGCTTCTCCTCACAAAGGTTTACAGTAGGGTTGTTACCTCTTGTGTAAATATAGTGAGAAGGTTCATCTGATAATGCCTCCTGAAAGGCATCAAAGGATGGGAAACTAAAGATTGATGTTTGAAATATTGGAGGACTAACAGCCCCAAATGGGAGATCATGCTCTCCCATATGTAAAAGAATATCTGAAATCTCTTTTGGCATTTTTTAACCCTTTACACCACCATCAGTAAGTCCTGCAACGATGTATTTTTGTCCAATACCAAATACGATCATTGTAGGTAAAAGTGCGACTACAATACCAGCACTCATTAAGTCCCAGCTAACACCAGCCTTAGAAATAAATGAGTTAAGTGCTACAGGTACTGTATATTTAGTTGCTTTGTTAATAAGCATTACAGATAAAAATAGTTCATTCCAAATGTTAATGAAGGCAAAGCAGAAGATTGCTGCAATACCAGGAAGTGTTGTTGGAAGTACTACATGTACAATTGACTGTATCATGTTACATCCATCAATCTTGGCAGCTTCCTCCAAGCTTACAGGAATTCTATCAAAGAAGCTTCGGCTCATAATTGTACAGAATGCTACAACAGTGCCGATGTAAACAAAGATTAAAGTTCCATGGTTATCTACTAACTTTAACTTTGAAAACATTGTAAAGAGTGGGACCATCAACATGAAGGATGGAATTGTTTGAGTAAAGTACATCAAAACTTCCAAAAAGCCTTTTGCTTTGATAGCTCTCATTCTTGAGAGAGCAAATCCTGATAGAATTGATATTACCATAGCTCCACATGATGCAATTATTGTAACTTTAAATGAGTTAAAGAAGTATCTACCAAAATTTGAATAGGTAAAAAGCTTCTTATATGCATCAAAGGAAGGATTACTTGGCCAATAAATCAAAGGAATAGCATATAGCTCCTTTGCACCCTTTAAGCTTGTAATGAAAATCCAAAACAAAGGGAGAACTGCAACTAATAAAAAGGCAGCAAGAATAATTACTCTAGCAGTTGTTCCTGCAATTCTTTTAGCTTTTTTTGCACTTATCATAAGTCATCCTCCGATTTCTTCATAACCTTTAGATAGATTATTGAGTAAGTTAATAGGAATACCATGATAATTACGCCAATAGCAGAACCTTGACCATAGTCATACTCTGTAAATACCTTAGTAACCATACTTGTAGCGAGGATATTTGTTGAGTTAACAGGACCTCCTTGAGTCATTGCATAGATGATATCAGGGAAGTTCATTATCCACATTGTTCTTAATAAAACAGTAGATACAATAGTTGGCTTTATGTATGGGATTGTAACAGAAAATAGCTGTTGAACACTTCCACATCCATCAATTGTTGCAGCTTCATAGAGTTCTTTTGGAACAGATTGAAGGGCAGCAAGAAGCATAATTCCAAAATATGGAACACCATACCATACATTTGTAATAACAACACTTACCATAGCCCATTTAGGTTCTGAGAGCCAACCAATATTACTCTTAATAATACCAGCCTTCATAAGTAAATCGTTAATTACACCAAACTGTCCATTAAATAGCCATGACCAAATAAGACCGATAGCAAATCCACAAAGTGCCCATGTATAGAATACAAAGCCACAATATACACTTCTTCCTGGGAATGGCTTACGAAGCATCATAGCAAGTAAAAAACCAAGTAAGAATTGAAATACTAGGGAGAAGAATACCCAAAGTACTGTATTCCATAATACTTGTAAAAAGTTAATGTTTGTACTTTTTATTACATTCTTAAAGTTTTCAAGGCCTATATAATGTATGTCCTTTAGGTTGAACAAATTATAGTTTTGAAAGGCCATTTGTACGCCCTTAGCGAGCGGGAAATAGATAAGTAGCCCAATAAATAGCAGGGCTGGGATCATCATTACAGCATACCATTTATTATCTTTCACTTTTTCCTCCTCCAATTACGAATACAGGGCCGCAAACTCGCAGCCCTGACCATTAATTCTTATTAAGGAAAAAATTACTTGGTCCAGAAATCGCTGAGGATCTTGATAGTATCATCAACAGAAGCCTTACCAAGGAGCATGTTCTGCATAGCGTTCATGTGAACAGTACCATACTCTGTGAAGCGTGGATCGCTAAGTGGGAACTTAACAAATACTGTATCTTCGCCACTGATTGCATCTGACCATGCTTTATAGATACCCATGCTGAACATATCTGAAATTTCATAAGCACCCTTATTTACTGGGAGAGCACCATAGAATTCACAAATTCTAGCATTTACTTCTGCGCTTACCATGTACTGGATAAACTTGAAAGCTTCTTCTTTGTGCTTTGAGTTCTCTGCAACTGCAAGACCTGCAAAACCATAGTCAAGATATCTCTTTCCTGAAGCACCTGTTGGAACAGGGATTACTGTGTACTGTGATTCATCAAGAGCATCCTTAACAGAACCTACTGCATCTGGATCCTGGAATAAGAATGGAGTTGTACCTGAGATAAAGCCGTTAATCTGTTCTGCATAACCCCAGTTAACTGCATCTGAAGGACTGCTATTCTTGAAGAGGTTGAGGTAGTCATTCATAGCTTTCTTACCACCCTCAGTATTGAGGTAGAATGTACCATCCTTTGTGAAGTAAAGGTTATCTTCATTGATGTTTGCAACTTCAGGAAGCATCATGATATCAGTAGTCTTACAAGGTGTACCTTTACCTCTGATAGCAAGTGAGTACTGTCCCTTAGCTGGATCTGCAACTGCTGCACATGCTGCATAGAATTCATCAAGTGTCTTTGGAAGAGCAATACCCTTTTCCTTTAAGATATCTGTTCTAACCATGAGACCTTTAATATAGAGGTACTGAGGAATGAAATATGTTGTATCACCCATTGAAGCACCAGCAAGAAGAGCAGCTTCTACTAACTGATCCTTTGCACCCCAAGAATCAACCTGAGAACCGATATCAGCAAGAAGACCTGCATTAATTAATGTTGCAACTGAGTTATCTCTAATTTCACAAATATCAACATCCTGTCCAGCCTGAAGCATTGAAGCAAGCTTTGTCTCAGCCTGTTCATATGGAGGAGATACAAGATCAATCTTAATATTTGGGTTTTCTGCTTCAAAAGCAGCAATTGCTTCTTCAAGAACAAGTGTTCTTTCAGGAGATGTCATTACTTCTACAAAAGTAAGAGTTACAGTGTCATTCTTTTCTGCAGCACCCTGTGCAAATACAGGAGAGATTAAAAGAGCGACAGCTACTAAAATAGTTAATAGTTTTTTCATTCTGACCTCCGAAAAATATTCGATGGTTGTATTATAAAGTCACTATTTTGTAAATACAAATTATTTATTCATTTTTTTTTACAAAAGTAAAAAAAAGCTCCAGCATATAGCTGAAGCAAAAACTAATTATTTCCAAACTCGTTCTTTTCCATAAACCTCTGCTTGGATTAACGCTGGGAATGGAGAAGGATCATCACTCTTAATTAGGTTACAAATAGTAAGGGAAGAAACGATTTTAGGAGAGAATACGAATTCCTGTCTTCCATCCTTCTTCTCTAGCTCAAAAACAAGCTCTGAGCCATCAGAGAATTTTATTGTACAGCGATCCCACCAAGCATCGTGAGGAAAATCAGCACGAGTGTACATAATTATTCTATCAATTATCATTTCATTACCAAATTCTAGATATAGTTCTGCATTTGGATCTCTATTAATTCCCCAGCTTTCAAATGGCCATTTTCCATGAGACGATGAAGCAACAACACCATCAAAAGCATTACGAGATGCAAATACACTCTCACCTCTTGTCTCAATATTTGCCTTTGAATGAGGGAAGATAGAATCATTTGTATGACCATCATATGGGTTATAAGCTACATTTCTATATTGATATTCAAAGTCGTATGCTTTACGCATATACATATAATGAATATTTCCAGTAAAAACTCTTTGGTCGTAGCAGTCCTTTTTTTCATTAAAAGGGATAGGGAAAATAAAATCCTTTCCATTTGAATAGATAATTGCTCTTCCAAGTCCTAAATCAATAAGATAGTGACCTTTCTCAAGATTTTTTAATACAATTGCATCTCCTGCTTCAAACTCTTGGTTAAAAACTAAATAAACTTCTACTTCACCACTTTTTGAAGCAATAATATTATCTTCTCTTTTAATAGCTATTTCCATCAAAAACTCCTTAGTAATTAATCATACATTCTCTTAATTATTAATTCTATCTTTATTTATCTTCAGGGGCGGTAATCCCTTTGTGGTTCTGATAACCGCATTTATGACTTCTCCACTTTTTATCTGCTTTTACTGTAAGAGAGTAAAAAGGATCATCTGTAGTTTTAATGTAGCTATCAAGAAGAGCTCTCATTTCAGCTAAAAGTTTTTCATTTTCTTTAGCAACATTTTTCTTTTCAAATGGATCTTTGTCTAATAGATATAGCTCTTCACCATTATCTTCTAAATAGCGAATATATTTAACATTACCCCTTCTAATCATCCTTCCTGGTGAAATCGTATAGCCCCACTCAGTAAACCATTCTGATGTAACATATTCTCTCTCAGGAAGAGTTCCTTTAGTTACTATTTGAGAAATATCAACACCATCAAGACCTTCAGGTCTTTTAATATCAGCAAGAGAAAGTAATGTTGGGAAAAGATCTAATGTAGAGCAAATGCCCTTTGCAATTCCCCTACTCTTAACAAGGGAACCAGAGAATATAAAAGGTACTCTTGTAACTTCTTCATAAAGTGTAACTTGTTTTGTTACAGATCCACGAGAAGCCATGTTATCACCATGATCTGAAAGTAGAATATAAGTGATATCATCTTTAATTGGGGTATGTTCTAAAGAATCAATAATAGAACCGATGTAACGATCAGCAACAGATAAATAGTAGTTATATGCTGCAATATACTCTCTAAAGTTATCATCACTCCAGCCAACTGTTTGAGATTGTCTTACATGAGAACAACAAAGATACTTTACAGGAGTTGATCTATTTTCTATATCATCAAACTCATAGTTCTCCGGAAGAGGAGGAAGGGTGCCACTAAATGGCTCATGAGGACCCTTATTCTTTCCTACAAAGCCACATATGTTATGAGGATTTATTAAATCAACAACCATACAAAGTGGCTTATCATAGCTATAGGATGAAATAAATTTTAGTGTTTCATCTAAAGTATATTTATCTGCATAGGTGTCCATATTAAATGGAAATCTTTGATCTTCATCTGGAATTTTTGTCTCTTTTTCTTCTGAACACTCAAAGCCTCTTAATGCGCCACCATCATGTTTTTTACCAAAATGTACAGCCTTATAGCCCGCTTTCTTAAACTCCTCCCCTAGAGCTGGAAAGGAATCATCTAAAGGAGTGATAGGCCAATTTCTACCATTAGACCATACTCTATTTCTATGGCTGTATTGGCCAGACCAAAGCGCAGCACGAGATGGCTGACATAAAGGACAAGGAGAATAAGCTGCTTCAGCAGCAACTCCATTATCACAAAGCTTATCAATATTAGGAGTATATGAATCTTTCGATCCATATACCTTTAAAGCTCTCCAAGCGAGTTGATCAAGCTGAAAAATGACAAAGTTTTTCATATTCTACCAATAAGGCTCCCAATCCTTAGAAAGGCGAGCTAATGCTTCCATGTAGAAGTAATCGCCCCAAATGTTACATTCATCAACACCTCTATTTTTACATGGGTTGTAAGGACTCTTTCTTGCATAAGTACCATGTAAGAGTTGTCCATTTGAAGTATATGGATCTTTTACAGCATAGTCGCTTGCTAAAACACCCATAAGACGCTTTGCATCTTCAATTAGTTTTTCACTCTCATCCTTCTCTGTATACTTAGCAACTTCAAGCATTCCACAAACAGCAATTGCAAGAGCAGATGTATCCTTTGGCTCTGTTGAAGGATATTTGAAATCAAAATCCCAATATGGAATAATATCCTCTGGAAGATTATCTAAGAAGAATGAAGAAACTCTTCTAAAGATATCAAGGTATTCAGGCTTTCTTAAATACTTATAAGCAAGAGCAGAACCATAAATGCCCCAAGCCTGACCACGAGCCCAAGCAGAACCATCTCTATAACCTTGGAATGTAACACCCTTTAAAGGCTTTCCAGTATTAATATCAAAGAAATATGTATGGTAGGTTGAATTATCAGGTCTAACTACACACTTCATTGCAGTCTCTAAATGCCTATCTGCAACTCTCTTATAGCTTTCATCTCCTGTTTCCTCTGTTGCCCAATATAAAAGTGGGATATTAAGTAAACAGTCAATGATAAGACGATAGTTATCAGCAGCACCATAGTCTCCCCAAGCTTGGATAAAGCCACCTTTTTCCTGGAATCTTGACTTAAGATTATCTGCTGCAAGTAATGCAGCTTTTTTACCTTTTTCTGAGCCTGTTAGTTTATATGCAGCAACACATGATGGAGAGTATAAAAATCCCATATCATGGTGGTTAACATCTATTTTGTTAATAATTCTATTTAAGAAGGAATCAACTTGAATTAAAGCAGAATCCTTAAATCTTGTATTTCCAGAAAGCTCGTAAGCAAGCCAAATCTCACCAGTCCAGAAACCAGTTGTCCATTCAACATTCTCTGTTGCAGGATAAAATCCATTAACACTATGAGAATACTTAAACTTATAAGTATAGTCTTTTAATGAGCTCTCTGTTTGCTTAACAGCATAGCCAATAGCACTTTCTAAATTCTTACCTTCTAAAGGCTTTACACCATCATAAACTCTCACAATTACCTCCCCAAAAGAAAGTTATCATGACTCTTTTCTAACTCCTGTTTTAATAAAAGGTCATATTTGATAGCTTCTTCATCACACTTATCTAATTTTTTTCCATTTAATTGATATGGATCATTTATATTGTCAAAGATAAATCTCTTCTGTTCTTCACCTGGTGAAATACCATTATCAACAACATAGGTATATCTTTCATCTCTTATTGCACGCCAACCAAAGGCTCTATTATCAAGACCTTGTTCTAAGAATGGGTTAACTAGCTCTGGCATACCAGGAATCATTAAATGCTCAGAAAAACTTCGAACCTTTTGGCCTCCATTTATTGCAGCTAAATGACTCTTTCCTTCAACACTCTCAGGGCATGGAATTCCCATCATATCTAAGATAGTTGGCATATGGTCTTCACTTGTTAAAATTCCATCATAACTTTTTTTACCAATAGCTGAATCATGAATTACTAATGGAATTCTAACAGATTCTTCATAGTAAATATTCTTTCCATATAAACCATGAGAGCCCATGCAATCTCCATGATCGGCAGAAAGAACTACAATAGTATTATCATAAAGATTTTTTTCCTTTAAATAATCAATTAATCTTTTAAACTGCTCATCAAGACCAGTAATAGCAGCATAGTACTCTCTCCACTTTAGTCTATACTCAGGATTATTTTTCATCTCCTCTGGTACATTTTCTCTAAATACAATGCTCTCTTCTGGGTACATATCTAAAAGTCTTTGAGGAACCTTATCATATGGAGGATGTGGAGGATTCCAAGAGATAAATAGAGAAAATGGTTTATCTTTTGGTCTTGATTCAAAGAATTCGATTGCTTTATCTGTCTCGTGCTCTGGAGACCATTTATCAATGGTAATCATTTCATCACTATCTTGCCAATAATGAGGCTGAGTATGATTATCATAAGCACCATAAGAGTACCAATAATCAATATTGTGTCTTCTTTCGCCCATTGGAGTATAAGCATCCCAATTAGCAGCTCCTGATTTTGGATGCTTTGAAAAATTCATCTCTGAAGAATCAAGATGCCACTTACCAATATAACCATTGTAATAACCATTTTCATGAAGCACATCACTTATTGTTGTTTCATTGCTTTCAAGGTGAATATGGTCACGAATTCCAATCTTACAATTAGTCCAAAATCCTAAATTTAGTGGATGCTTTCCTGTTAATAGAGCTGCCCGGTGTGGTGAGCACAATGGATAAGTGCTCACCGCCTGAGAGCAGAAAAGGGATGAAGCGGCAAAATCATCCATATAGGGGGTGTATACAGGATCCTCTTTTGAAAATCCATAGGCATGATAGCGCCACTGATCAGCAAAGACGTAAACTAGATTCTTCATTCCTTTTCTCCTTTCAGGGATGTGGGGGAAAGCCCCCACATCATTAATTATTATTTACCTGCGCTCATGTAGTAGTCATAAGCTTTCTGGTTGATAGCAATTGCTTCATCAATACCTCTTGAGTGGAGTTCACTAATAAACTTATCGTAATCAGCTTCAAAATCAGCTGTACCGATAATCCATGACTGGAACTTCTCTTCAACATATGGCTTGATGTTATTCATAATTCTCTTATAGCGAGCTTCATCATCTGGCTGATACTTCATATCAAGCTCACCATCTGAGTAAGGTGGCTGATCAGAAAGGAACCACTCTGGATGACCTTCATAGAGTTCACTTGCTGCGAAGCCCCACTTGTTCATACTTGCAAGCTCATAACCACCATCCTGGTTGAAACCTACACGATAGAGAGCACCAATTGATCTGAGGTAACCAACTACAGACTGTGAACCATGGAGAACTGAATCATAGAATTTCTTATTACCATTTTCATCAACATAGTATTCTTCACCTTCAATACCCCAGTTCATGAGAGCAGAACCTGCCT
>JAQYFM010000090.1 GCA_028723145.1 Spirochaetales bacterium
TGATAATATCCTGTAAAGAATATTCATCTAATAACTTTCTCTGTGCCTCAATAGTTACTGGATCAATTTCATCTGGGTCAAAAAACTCAGAAACATCAATCCCATTTTCAGCATAACTTCTTAATAGTGAGAACTTTTTTAACTGGTCGTAATAGTATTTGAAATTGCTTTGTAAAGCCATTTCTTGTACTTTTTCCAAGAAGTTAATACCTTCATTCTTTGTAAATACCTGATACTGTGTTTCATAATGAGACAGATATTCATCTATTGCTACTGCATCAATAACTTCTGCTCCATTCTTATAGAGATTGTTAATTGCTGCAAAAATCAATTTATGAAAGGTTTCAGGAAAATCGTTCTGCACAATTTTGTATTCCCTAATCAAAGACGGGTCTTGTAATAAACTACCAAGAATTTCTCTAATGGCTTGCTTATTTACATAGCTTGCTAGTTTACTTTTCTTCAAATATGTATTCTTCCTTTCATAGTTTTTCTATATCAATCAATGCCATGTCTTTATACTTGTTTTCATCTGGTCTGTTTGGTTTACGCATTTTTATGATTCGCTTATTGTTCTGCATCTTATCTATATCGCAATCGCTTACACTGTCCTTAACTGCTTTTTTGTCTATATAAAACTTTTTTGCTTCATCATAAACAAAAGGAACAATACCAATACCCATACTATCTGCTACATCATTTCCTTCTTGTATCTCGTAAAAGTAATGTAATGTAGTTTTCATTCCTCTGTATGTGTAATTGAATTGCTCCTTAAAATCTTTAATTTGTTTCAGCATCCATCCAGTCGGAGCATCTATTTGATAAAGCTCACATATGTAAGCAATTAGGTCTTTATAATCTTGCGATTCACGCATTTTGTTTTCATAACAAACCTTACAGTAGTATTTGGAATTATGGCACACAGCACTTTCTTTATCATTGAATGTCCCACATTCAGGACACTTTACTTTTCTTGCCATCCTTACACTACCTTTCTTAGCAAGATAAGGGGATTAACCCCTTACTTACTATTCAATTAAAAGTCCTTCTTCCTTAACCAAGTCGTTCAAGTCATCAAGAATGAGCATAAGTAAATCAATCTGTGAAGCATCACAATCTCTTACTAACTTACCTTTTCCAAGATGCTTATTTGTGATTGCCTGATACTTGTCCATCATTCCCTGGTCATTTAATGCCTTTGCAATCTTACCAATAGCAGAAACAGTTTCCTTAAAATCAGCAACTTCAGACTGATCTTTGTATACTTCGATAGGCTTATCAGTTACGACAGCACCATCTTCCTTCTCTAACCGGTCAATGGCTTGCTGCATATCCTCTAAAAGAGCCTTGTATGTGAATGGAATCTTGGCAGACATATACTTGTTTCTTGAACCTGCTTCAAGTTCCTTGCTACCACGAAGATAAAGAACCATATTTACATTGCCATTTTCATCTGTCTCAGATGTAGAATAAGCAATAACATCTACTAATCTTGCTAATACCTTCAATCCTCTCTTAGCAACTGTAGGCTGAGTTCTGTCATACTTCTCTCCGTTCTCTTTAATCTGAACTGTATCACTATGAGAAATAACAACTAAGGTGTAACCAGCCTTAACAATCTCCTGAAAATATGTATCAAACTCTCTTTCTACAGCCTTATAACCACGCTTAGACTCTGTTTCATCAAGATACTCAACACCTTCCTTTGCCAGAATATATGCTTCACACATGTCATAGGCAAGGTCAGCAGTATCTACGATTACAGTCTTAAATACAGTCTCTTCCTTTTCTCCATTTTCAACTACCTTTGCATCTTTTAATAACTGCTTCTTTACATCAAGAGCTTCCTTCCACTTATTGATTGGCTGTGCCATAACACCAGACAGCATGTTGTAACCTTTTTCAAATGCTACCAAAATAGGCTTTGGAAACTTAACTGCATTGGAAGTCTTACCTGACTTCTTATCTCCATAAATAAAGAATGACTTACCACTCAAATCTCTACTAATTACGCTAGGCTGAATACTAAAAATATCAATTGCCATTTAAAAATCTCCTTTTCTGTTCATGTTTTTTATTGTTTTAGTATGATGGGATACCCATTAAAAAGGGATATCCTCATCATTAACAGTAGTCTTAGGTTTTGATGCGTTAGAAGAAGCACTACTGATAGACTTTCCTCCACCATTTCCACCCTGATAGCCTTTCTCTTTCAGCTTATCGAGTTCAGCTTTTCTCTCTGCCATACCAATTCTTACTGCTTCCTTAGAGAATGCTTCTTCTTCATCTTCATCTACTGCTGGGTCTGCACCCGTAAGAATCATTTCAACATAAGAAGCTCCATCTGTTGTTCTCTGTACACCAATACCACCAGACTTCTTAGGCTTTGCCTCTCCCTCATGTAAAACAAAATCAACAAATACCTTTGCTGTCTGTCCTACTTCATAAGCATCTTCAAAGGCATCCTTTAATTCTGCCGGAACAATAATGTTCTTAACAGGGATGATGTTTCCAAAGAAATCGTTAGTAAGGATAGTTACTCTAAGTCTGCCTGTTTCAGTCTGATCCTCTCCCTTTGTCTCAGGTGTAATAGTCTGAATATAACCTTCAATATCAGCAGTACCCTTATAATCACCATCTAAATCATTGAAGAAAGCAGCTTCAATCTTTAATCCTTCAACTAACTTATCTTCCTTATTTACATAGTCGTTTGTAGCAAATGCTCCCTGAATGCTAACTTCTGTTGCTTCATCGTATGTAGTCTTTGCAATTGACTTAGCTTTTTCTGCCCACTCAACAACCTTTGGATATGCTTTATTTTCTTTATGAGAACCATCCTCTTTAATGCTATATTCCATTACAAACTTCTCAAAGTTTCTTGTCTGAGCCTTATGCTCTCCAAACTGGATAGCACCTTTTACACTGATGTAAGGAACTTTCTTCTCTGTTGTTCCCTTTCTTACTTCGAGTTCAGCAACCTTACCTGCTAAAACTACCTTGTTTGTCATCTGTCTTACTTTGTCACTCATTAATTCGAGTCCTCCTTATAAATAAAAATTTGTAATAAATTAATAACTACCTAAATTAAAAACCTTATGATAAACAGCCCTATGGACTGGAACATAGAAGTAACTCTATATAAAAATTTATCCGTTAAAATGACTATTTTGTGCCTAAAGTAAATGCTGTCTTTTGCATTTTTGACGGACTTTAAGCAAAGGTGAGTCATTTTTAGCACCCAAACGAATACATAATCGAATTTTCATAAAAGGAATTTTCTACGAATTTGTTATATGTATGTTTCTATTTATTACTTCTCCATCAAACCGCCAAATCTGATGAAAAATTACTTATTTAGCAAATCCCAACCTTGATACCACATCGAATTTGAGTTTGCATATTCCTTTGCATATTCAAGAAATTCTTGTGTCTCAATGGAAAACGGATCTCGTTTCTTAGTCGAATTAATCCAACCAAGAAGATTCAACATATATTGTGCTTCTCTCATATCAGGAAATGATTTCTTGTGTATCTCACATAACTGCGAGTAGAAATTATCTAATCTTTCAGGATTTCTTATTTTTCTTCACCCCCTTCTTCTCTTTAGCAGCTTTTCTTTCTGCTTCAAGCTGATTCTCCATCTT
>JAQYFM010000091.1 GCA_028723145.1 Spirochaetales bacterium
GTATTTGCTCGTTGTATTTTGCCCACCTAGCTTTAAGGTGAGCAAAATCATCGTTATTTATGTAGCCAAGAGTTGATGCAAATTTTAAATGTGCCTTATCAATATTAGTTAAAATCATTTAACAGCACCTGTAATACCATTTGCAAAGCTCTTTTGAAGAGCTAAGAAGATAATAGCTGTTGGAAGTGTACAGATTAATACGCCTAGCATTAGCATTCCATAGTCTACAAAGTAACCACCCTTAAGGTTTGCAACTAACATTGGCATTGTAATTGATTCATTTGATTGGAAAATAATCTTTGGCCAAAGATAACTATTCCAAGCATTCATGAATGTTACAGTTGCTGCTGCTCCATATGTTGATCTCATTACTGGGATAAACATTGTAAAGAAAATTCTAATTTCACCTAAACCTTCAAGTCGTGATGCTTCGATAATGTCATGTGGAAAGGATCTTGCTGACTGTCTAAAGAGCATTATCATAAAAGGTGTTGAAATTGTTGGAAGAATAAGTGCTGCAGTACTGTTGATCAAATGCATTTTTGAAAACATTTTGAAGAGTGGTACGATGGTTGCAACGAAAGGAAGCATCATTGCAATTAGCAGTACAGACATCAATCTATCTTTATATTTGTCATGGAAAATCTCAAAACCATAGCCTGCAAGAGAGCAAACGAGTAGGGTAAGAACAGTTACAATTACACTGTTTTTTACTGAGTTCCAAAGCGCTAAAAGTAGATTTTGGTTATCAAGCAATGTCTTTAAATTCTCAAGTAAATATGTTCCTGGAATTAATTTTCCTCTAATTATGTCGATACTTGGGTTTGTTGCACCACAAAACATATAATAGAGAGGAAATACTGATAGGAAGCTGAATATTCCTAAAACTATATATGAAGCTATTAGACCTTTATTTTTAATCACGTTTATCACCTACCTTCATCTGAATAAATGAGAGTATGCTAATACATACTAGGATGAACACTGAAATTGCTGCCGCATAGTTAAAGTTCGGAGTATTTTCGAATGTTGTACTGTATATGTAATGGGCAAGGGTCATTGTTGCCTTACCTGGTCCACCTGCAGTTAAGTTTACTGATTCATCAAAGAGCTGTAATGTACCTGATGTAGACATAATTGCTGTTAAGAGAATCGTTGGCTTTAAAAGAGGTATGGTAATCTTTGTAAACTTTTTATAAGCGCCACAACCATCAATTGTTGCTGCTTCATAAATCGAATTTTCAATATTCTGTAATCCTGCAATATAGAATACCATGTTGTATCCTGTCCATCTCCAAACAAGTGCGATGATTACAACAAATCTAGCAGGCCATGTTTTATTAAACCAATCAATAGGTGCAATGTTAATCCAGGAAAGCATGGTATTAATAAATCCATTACTTGCAAAGAGTGACTTAAATATCATTGAGTATGATACAAGAGAAGTTGCACAAGGTAAGAAAATCATAGTTCTAAAGATTCCCTTTCCTTTTAGCTTTGGATTATTTAGCAGTTGAGCAAGGATTAATGCTAATACAAGCATGATAGGAACTTGTATTACAAAATAAAATACTGTGTTAAATAGGCATTCTAAGAATACCTTATCTTTAAATAATCTTGTGTAGTTTTGAAATCCTACCCAACGCTCTGATGCGTTATTTCCTCTTTTAAAGGATAGGAGAATTGCTTGAAGCATAGGATAAAAGCAGAAGATAAATATTAATAGGGTAGCTGGTAGTAAAATAGCCCAGCCAATTAGGTTCTGTCTTTTTTCCAAAGTAAGTTTTTTTGTCATTGGGCACCTCTAGGGAAAAAAATAGGCAGGCTTTATTCGCCTGCCCTTAGGAAAAGGTATTAACCTCCGATAGCGAATTCGACAGCTTCTTGAGCTTTCTTCATTTCTGCTTTTACATCAGCACCTTTTTGTACAACGTTTGTAATTGCGTCTGTGATTGCAGAACGAATGTCGTTGTAGTATGAACCGAAATCACAAGTAGGAACGCCATTAGCATAAGATACGATGTCTGAGTAAACTTTCTGGCCACCAAAGAATTCAACTGGATCTTGGTATTTGCTACTCTTTGCTGCTGGGAGATATGTTGTGATAACACCATTGTTTACAAGAAGTGTATCATAAAGAGCTGTGTTAGAACCAAGAGTTGTCTTTAAGAAGTCAAATGCAAGTTCCTTATTCTTACAAGCTGAAGATACTGCCCATGAAGCACCACCGCTGTTAGAGAAGTTAGTTGCACCTGCAACGCCTTCAAGCTTTGGAAGTGGAACTACTGCCCATTTACCACTCTGGTCAGCTGCTGCTGTGATTGATGAGATAATCCAGTTACCCTGAATTAAACCAGCTGCCTTACCTGTATTAAATGATGCAATGTACTGATCCCAGTCTGTATAGTCAGTCATAAGACCTTCTTTGATTAAGCGAGCATAGATCTTAATTGCTTCTTCAAGTACTGCGTTGTTTTCAATGTTAACTTTGCCATTAACATATGGGGATGCACCAGCACTCTGTAAGATCATTAATACGATTTCACTTCCACCAGAGGTTGTGAGCATATCAATTCCTGTTGCTTTCTTAACCTTTGTTGCGTTTTCAAAGAACTGAGACCATGTAACACCGTCAAAATCTGCTACAGTTAAGCCTGCTTTTGCGATGATATCTGTTCTAATTGGCATGATTACAGCACCGTTATCAAATGGAACACCATAGTGCTTTCCATTAGCTGTTGACATTGCGCTCTTACCTGCTGCAAAGTCAGCAAAGTTGATGCCTGAGTCATCAAGTGTTGTGAAGATACCAGGGTAGTTAGCGATGAACTTCTGGTATGAGTTATCCTGCATAAGGAAGATATCTGGAAGAGTTGAGTAGTCACCAGCTTGGTCTGCTGTAACAAACTTTACTTCGATATCTTTTGATGGGTTTTCAACAATATTGAGTTTGAAATCTGGATGTGTTTCCTGATAGATTTTTTCAGCCTCAATTAATGCAGGAATGTTGAAGTTAGGATCCCATGCCCAAACTGTCAATGTGTTTGTTTTTTCTGCTGGTGCAGATTCCTTAGCACCATTTGCAAAAACAGCTGTTAGAGCCATGAGCGCGATAAGCGCAACTGCTAATATTTTTTTCATTTATTACCTCCTCGGTTATTCCCCGATATCTTCACTATATTGTTCAATAAAAGGATTAAGATATATAGATATTGCTTATATATTTATTTTTATTGCTAAATATTTAAAAATATTTCATAATTTTGGTATGAGTAATTACCACTTTGATGTAAATCTTGATGGAATTAGCAGTAAGGTCAATCTACTTTATATTTCACACAGTAGGGATGAAAATGACTGGCCTAGTATTATTCATTCACACCTTTTTTGTGAACTTCTTTACATTGAAAAAGGCAAAGGAGAATTGCTGGTTAATGGTAAAAAAATACTCATTAATGAGCGTGATTGTATCCTGCTTCCTGCTAACAATCTTCATACAGAAACATCCTCTGAAACAGAAAAATTAGAGTACTATGCATTGGGTATTTCAGGCTTATCTGTAAGCTATGATGATTATAAAGGACCTATATTAAATTTTGGAAGTGAAAATGACAGGGTTCGTAATTTAATAAAAAATATGTATGGAGAGGTTAGAAAGAAGAGTAGTAATTATGAACTTATAGTAAAAGGGTATTTTTATATATTATTAACACTATTACTCAGGGTAAAGAAAGCAAATATTGAGGTTAAGAAAAGTGAACAAAATGCAAAAACTAAGCTTAATTTAGTTAAAGATTATATTGATTCACACTATATGGAAGACTTCAATCTTGATGAATTAGCCCAAATGTTTAATATTTCAAAGTACCATTTTGTTAGGATTTTTAAAAAAGAGTTCTCGAAAGGCCCTATGGCATATTTAGAAGAAGTTAGAATTAGAATTGCTAAAAATCTTCTAGCGTCTACTGAAAACCGAATAACAGATATTGCACTTAACTTAGGTTTTTCATCCTCTTCTTACTTCTCTCAGCGCTTTAAAACTCTAACAGGTATTACCCCTTATGATTACAGAATGATGCTTAGAAACAACGATTTGTTGTTATAATAACATTATGTAATATTTATAACAAAAATTTTAAAAAAGTATTGCATAAAATGCCTACTTTATTTTAATCTTGCGTTGCAAATTAAGAGATTCATTTCCTGAAAGGTGGGTTTTTTTATTATGGAGAACAAAATCAAAGTTGCTGTCATGGGTGCTACTGGTGCCGTTGGACAGGTATTTATGTGGATGCTTTCTGATCATCCATGGTTTGAACTTGCTTACTGTACTGCATCTGCAGCAAGAGTAGGACAAAAGTATGCATCTACCGTTCACTGGGTTATGCCATTTGAGATGCCTGAAGCAATTAAAGATATTGATGTTAAAGAATTTAATTTTGATGCTATGAAGGAAGCAGGTGTAAAGATTGTATTCTCCGCTCTCCCTGCTGCAGTTGCTATGGAAGCAGAGCCACAGCTCAGAGCTAGAGGCTTCTATGTATTTAGTAATGCAGCTGCTATGCGCTATGATTCAAATGTACCAATTCTAATTCCTGATACAAATGTAGAGCAGTTAGATTTAATTAGAAGTCAGGGTTATCCTCAGACAGGATTTTGTGTAACAAACGCAAACTGTGTTACAACTGGTCTTGCTATGGCCCTCGCACCACTTAGAAAGTTTGGAATTAAAACTATTACTATTAATAGTTATCAGAGTGTTTCTGGTGCTGGTTATCCTGGTCTTTCTTCTTTTGATATTACAGATAACTGTATTCCTTTCATTAAGGGTGAGGAAGAGAAGATTGAGAAAGAGGTTAAGAAGATTCTTTCAATTAATCCTGAAGTATATGCATATACAGTTAGAGTTCCTGTTATGTTTGGTCACCTTGAGACTGTTTGGCTTGATTTTGAGCAGGATGTTGAGTGTGATGAAATTGTTAAAGCCTGGAACGACTTTAAGGAGTGTCAGGATCTTCCTTCAACACCAAAGCAACCAATTGTATATTCTGAAGAACCAACATTCCCACAGCCAAAGTATGCTTTCTGGGGAAATCCAAAAGGAATGGTTGTTTATACAGGTCGCTTAAAGAAGAAGAATGGTAAGATTGGTTTCTGCCTACTTGTTAATAACATTGTAAAGGGTGCAGCTGGTGGTTCAATCCAGAATGCAGAGGCATTTGTATCAAGGTTCCTCAATAGATAATTGTCATAAATACTCAGTTAGGCGGTCTTCGGGCCGCCTTTTTTCAAAGTTTTTTAAAAATCACATTTCTCAAGG
>JAQYFM010000092.1 GCA_028723145.1 Spirochaetales bacterium
AGCATCATCAAGAACAGAGCCAGAGGCTTCAAAAACATGAAGAACTTCATGGATATGATCTACTTCTGTTGTGGTGAACTCGACATCTGTTTCCAGTCTATTATGTAACACGGTTACCCACTACAAATAGCGAATAACCAAAAATCCAAAAATAAACACTTTTCCTATAAAGAATTATTATCACTGAATATTAGGTAAGAAATAGTGTTTAAGTCATAGAAATAATAAAAAGAATTAGTTGAAATTTCGTGTATGAATTTTTTCTTGCGTATTCAAAAAACTGTTGTATAATTAAATTGAAACGGTTCAAAGGTGAATTATGCAACAGTCTAAGAAAACAGTAAGTATAAAAGATGTAGCAGCCTATGTTGGTCTTTCCGTAGGTACTGTTTCTATGGCTCTTAATAATTCAGAAAAAATTGCAGAAAAAACTAAAGTAATTGTAAAAAAAGCTGCTGAAGAACTTGGCTTTAAGAAAAATCCATTTGCTCGATCATTATCTACACAATCATCAGGTATGGTAGGATGTATCGTTCCAGATCTTACAAACAACTTCTATGGTGAAATGATAGCTCATCTGCAACGTGATTTGGCAGAAATAGGTTATGGTTTAGTAGTAGGCTGTTCAAATGAAAGTAGTAAGATGGAAAATAGTTTAATTGAACAATTTCTAGATAAAGGTGTTGATGGTATTATTACAGTCCCTGTTAATGAATTAAACCCTGAATTATCTGAAATAAAAAAATTACTAAATCGTGATTATCCTATCGTTTTCATCTCTTCTTATTATAGAGAAATACCAAAATACACAGTTATGTGTGACTTAAAAGATGGAATGTATAAGCTTGCAAAGGAGATGTTGAAGCAAGGACATAGAAATATTGTTATTGTTACTGGTAATAAAGAGCTTGTCCCTTCAGGTGAAAGAGTCGAAGGCTTATTGAAGGCTTTAGAAGAATATAATCTGAATATTGATGAATCAAATTTTATCGAGGCTGATAAAGTTACTTTTATCGGTGGTTATTCAGCTATAAATGAAATATATAATGAAAAGAAGCCAGATTTAGTTCTAGCAATCAATGATATTATGGCTATGGGTATTATTAGTTCTTTAAAATCACAAAAAGTAAAGATACCTAAGGATGTTTCAGTTACTGGCTTTGACGATATTGCTATTGCTGCTTTCCAAGAGACACCTCTTACTACGGTAAGTCAATCATTAAGTGAAATGAGTAAAAGAGCAGTAAAACTACTAATTGATAGAATTAATGGAGAACAAAGAGATTTCGGCGTAGATAGGGTAGGTGCTGAGGTTGTCCTCAGAAAATCAACAAGAATTATTTAAAACTTTTTAAAGGAGGATTTGAAACGGTTCAATAATATTAGACTTTTAATTTGAAACGATTCAATTATTAGAGTATGAAAACTATTAAAGAAATTAAACAAGAAATGCTTACTACGATTAGGGATTATATAATCCCATTTTGGCTTGATAATTCTGTCGATACTCAATATGGCGGATACATTACAAGTTTTGATGAAAATGGAAAATTTGATGGTAATGGAATAAAAAACATAGTTACACAATCAAGAATGGTATGGGGTTTTTCTTACTTGCTCGATTTTGCAAAAGAAGAAGATAAAGCTCGTATGAAAGAAGCAGCACGTCAAGGCGCCGAATACTTGATGGACCAATTTTGGGATAAAGAATATGGTGGATTTTATTGGCTATTAAATAGAGATGGATCAATTGCAGACCCTTCAAAACTAACATATGGAGAGGGCTTTGGTGTATATGCTCTAGCTCAGTATTATCTTACTTATGGTGATAAAAAGGCTCTTGAGGTTGCAGAAAAAGCATTTGACCTTATCCAAAAGTATTCAACAGATACTTACCGAGGTGGTTATTACGAAAATGTTGAAAGAGATTGGAGCTTATCACCTGCAGGAGCTTATGCTGGTGATAGAAAGAGCTTAGATATTCACATGCATTTACTTGAAGCTTGGACAACCTTATATCAAGCAACAGGAAAAGAAATTCATAAACGAAAGCTTCAAGAGTCATGGGATATTATCAAGACTTACATGATTAATAAAGAAGATGGTTATGGCTTAAATCAATTTGACCTCTATTTTAATCAAATTCCTGCAATCAATATAAAGAGAACTTGGAATGCTGAAAGAGAGACAAATGAGACTATTTCAACTCCTACTAATACAACAAGCTATGGCCATAATGTTGAGCTAAGTTGGCTTGCTGACCATGCCTTGAATATACTTGGTTGTAGAGCTGATGATGATAATTTAATTCTAATTAAGTTCCTCGACCATGCTTTAGCCCACGGTTGGGATTATGAAAATGGTGGTGTATTCCGTGATGGCGTTGGTAATGGTGATGCGTTAGTTACCGATAAAGAGTGGTGGCAAAACTTTGAATCATTAACAGGTTTCTTAAATGGATATGTAATGACAGGAAACAGTAAGTATTTCGAAACATTTGCAGCTCTATGGGAGTTTGATAAAAACAACTTCATGAATTATGAGGTCGGTGAATCAAGACAATTATTAGATAAAAAAGGAAATCCTCTTGTAAGTAATATTGGTAATCCTTGGAAGGGAATTTACCACACAGGAAGAGCTTTTGCTGAGTGTATAAGGAGACTTAGCACTTTAGAAAAATAGGTAATAAAGAAAAAAAGGAGATATAGATGGAAGAATACATTGTCAAGATGGAACACATCTGCAAGACATTCCCAGGTGTAAAAGCTTTAGATGACGTATCTTTCAACCTTAAGCCAGGTGAGGTAATGGCACTTCTTGGTGAGAATGGTGCAGGTAAATCGACACTTATGAAGATATTAAGTGGCGTTTACACAAAAGATGAAGGAACTATCTTAATTGATGGGAAAGAGGTACCTATCATGAATCAGAAAGTTGCTTCTGAGAAAGGAATTGCGATAATACACCAAGAGCTTAATATGTGTCATCACCTTACCATCGCTGAAAACATGTTTTTGGGAAGAGAACCATTAAAGCATGGGTTAATTGATACCAAAAAGATGAATAGCGATGCAAAAGAGCTACTTTTGAAGCTTGGAGTAGACATTGATCCAACAACAATTACTGGAGAACTTCAAGTATCAAAACAGCAAATGGTTGAAATAGCTAAAGCTCTATCTATTAATGCAAAAGTATTAATAATGGATGAACCTACTTCAGCATTAACAGCAAGAGAAATTGAGGAGCTTTTTACTATCATCAGACAGTTAAAAGAATCGGGCTGTGGAATAGTTTATATTTCTCACCGTCTTGAAGAGCTAGCACATATCACCGATAGGGTAACTATCATGCGTGATGGACATTACATCACATCGGGAAACTTTAAAGATTTCACTATGGATGAAATCATCGCAAACATGGTAGGTCGAGAGATTAAAGAAAAGTATCCCCATGTTGATTGTCCTGTTGGTGAAACTGTATTTGAAGTTAAAAATCTTAATGCAGGAAGACTTGTTAGAGATATCTCATTTAGTGT
>JAQYFM010000093.1 GCA_028723145.1 Spirochaetales bacterium
GTTGAGCGCCGTGCTATGAATGCAAGGATCTCAGCTAAAGAAGCAGCTGGTCAAATAATTAGAATCTATTCAGATTAAAGAGGATATATGTCAAAGCACATTTTTGTTACAGGAGGAGTTGTTTCAGGACTAGGAAAAGGAATTACAGCAGCTAGTCTTGGACGACTATTAAAATGTAGAGGCTATAAGGTTGCAGCACAAAAGCTTGATCCTTACATGAATGTAGATCCAGGGACAATGAGCCCGCTCCAGCATGGAGAAGTTTTTGTCACCGAGGATGGAGCAGAAACAGATCTCGATTTAGGACACTATGAACGTTTTATCGATGAAGACTTAAACAAGTACTCTAATCTTACATCGGGAAAAACATTTTGGAATGTCCTTCAAAAAGAAAGAAATGGAGAGTATTTAGGCTCCACAGTTCAAATTATCCCTCACGTCACAAATGAGATAAAGGGTTTTATCTACGCTCTTGCAGATAAAACAAAAGCTGATGTAGTAATAACGGAAATTGGGGGTACTACAGGTGATATCGAGTCTCAACCATTTTTAGAGGCTATTAGACAAATCTCACATGAAGTTGGAAAGGAAAACTGCTTATTTATTCATGTAACTTTAGTGCCATACATTAAAGGTTCTGAAGAACACAAAAGTAAGCCTACCCAACACTCTGTTAAGGAGCTCATGGGGGCTGGAATTTTCCCTGATATCATAGTTTGTCGCTCTGATGAGAAGATTGAGGAAAGTGTTTTAAATAAAATTGCACTCTTTTGTAATGTAAAAAAAGATTGTGTAATAGAAAACATTACAGTACCTGTCCTATATGAAGCTCCAATCATGCTTTCCCAGCAAGGTTTAGATAAGGTTGCACTTAGAGAGCTTGGACTTGAAGAGAGAAAAGCAGACTTAAGTGAGTGGAATAATATGCTAGCCATGATTTCATCTTCACAGAGAAAAATCAAGATTGCTCTTGTTGGTAAGTATATTGCTCTACATGATGCTTATTTATCTGTTATTGAGTCATTAAAGCATGCGGGCTGGCATAATGGTGTTCAAGTTGAGATTAAGTGGATTGATAGTGAAGAAGTTAATCCAACTACATCAAGTACCCTTTTTGGTGATGTTGATGGAATCTTAATTCCAGGGGGCTTTGGATCAAGAGGTATTGAAGGTAAGATTGAAGCTTGTAGATTTGCACGCGTAAATAATATTCCTTTTCTTGGTATTTGCTTAGGAATGCAAATTGCAGTAATCGAATATGCACGACATGTTCTTGGCTATGAGGATGCAAACTCCTCTGAGTTTGATCAAAACTCACAGCACAAGGTAATAGACTTAATGGAAACTCAAAAGGATGTTACACAAAAAGGTGGAACTATGAGACTTGGAGCTTATCCTTGTAAAATTAAAGAAGGCCTACTCCTCTCTAAGGTTTATAATGGTGAAAAGCTTATTTATGAGAGACATAGACATAGATATGAATTTTCAAATGCCTTTAGAAGTGAGCTTGAAGCAAATGGTCTTAGTGTTGTAGGCACATCTCCTGATGAAACTCTTGTTGAAGCAGTTAGCATTGAAAATAATCGTTTCTTCTTAGGTGTTCAATACCACCCAGAATTTAAGAGTAGACCAAATAAACCAAGTCCAGTCTTTTACTCATTTATTAAGGCAGCTGCAAATAAATAATATAAAGGGGGACAGTAAAAAATGGTCCCCCCTTAAAATATTATTCATTGATTATAAAAGCAAGAAACCGATTACTTTTCAAAATAAGCATTCATATCCTTTTCATATTTCTCAACTGAAATATTTAGCTTTTTAGCAGCAGTTTCTTTTGTAATTACTCCATCTTTAGTTAACTCATAATAAGCTTCATTTTTTCCTTCAAGCTTAACTTCACTTTTTATATCTTCAATTGCTTTACACATGTTATATCCTCCGTCGAATGGAATATCTACTTTCATTATTGTTTCCAATAATTTTGCTGTTTTATCATCAAGGTTCTTAAAGGCCTCTTCACTATTAATATAGCTTAAAAGAGCGTCTTTATCTCCTTGATTTTTAATGATATTTAATACAAGCTTCAAGGGCTTATTAATTTTCTCAAGATTATCATCCTTTAATTTGTGTGGATCTAAAACATGATAACCCGAATTTACTAAAGGATACCCAAAGACCTTTATTGTATCTTGAGATAATAGTTCTCTTAAATCTGTTACCTCGCTCCATTTTCTATCTAGCATATTAAATACTATGATATATACAGGCTTTAACTTCTCTTTCTTAGAAGAAACTATTTGATTATCATAGATTAATAGTGACGCAATACCAGCTCTAATTACCATATGCTTATCACTATATGCTTGTGATTCAAGCCCAAAGATTGCATATACATTATCATTATTCTCTTTAATTGTTGAATCAAAAAGATTATCTACTAAAACCTCTAAAGATTTATTCTTAGTGAACTACCGCCACCCTAAAGGGTTGCAGCTTCTAGTTTAACCCTGGTTTGCTTCCAGTTCTCATATGAAACTTCAAAGCCTGATCCAGGTTCCGCCAGAGTACCCATGTGTTCCGAATGGGTGCTGACTCTCATCTCATACTGGCCAGCAAGCAGTAGTGTTTTAGCAGCTTT
>JAQYFM010000094.1 GCA_028723145.1 Spirochaetales bacterium
TATGATGGTCTTCGATATTTTCACTTCTGACTGGTAAAAATGTACCTGGACCTACATGAAGTGTTACCTCTGCAATTTCAATTCCTCTATTTTTAATTTCATCGAGAATTTCTTTAGTAAAGTGTAATCCTGCAGTAGGACTTGCAACAGAACCAATATTCTTTGAATAAACAGTTTGATACCTAGTTTCATCAGAGAATGTATCCTCTCTTTTGATGTATGGTGGAAGTGGAACGTGACCCACTAGTGAAAAAAATTCCTCATTAAGTGGATTTTCAAATGACAATATTACACTTCCATCATCATTTTTTTTAGTTAACACTGCACTTGTAATAAAATTATTATTTGAATCAAAGAAGGTATATTTTTTCCCTTCTCTTTGTTTTTTATTTTTGTTACACATGCATTTCCAGCTAAAATCCTCATTTTCTTCTAAAAATAAGAATTCAACCTCACCACCCCCCTCGGTGTGTGCATATGTTCTAGCTTTTCTAACTTTAGAATTATTTACTACTAAAACAGAACCTTCCTCTAAAAGTGATGGAAAGTCTCTAATTGTTAAATCTTTATATTCCCCACTTGCTCTATCCATTAAAAGAAGACGGTCTTCCCCTCTTTTTTCACTTGGATTTTGAGCTATTAATTCAGCGGGAAGATCAAAATAAAATTCCTTGGTCTGCATTTTTCTTTCCTTCTGCATTCATGCCTAGTAATTCATAGGCCTTTAATGTTACACATCTACCTCTTGGAGTCCTCTTTAAGTAACCTTGTTGAATTAAATAAGGCTCATAGAAGTCCTCAAGAGTTTCAACTGCCTCACCTACACTAATAGAAAGGGTATCGGCACCTACAGGACCACCATCATAGAAATCAATAATTGTTTTCAAAATGTTTCTATCTTGGCGCTCTAAACCATTATTATCAATTCCGAGCTTTGTTAAACCATGTTTTACAATATCTGTTGTAATTAAACTATCATTTAAAATGTCGGCAAAGTCACGTAAACGTTTTAGTAATCTGTTAGCAATACGTGGTGTACCTCTAGAACAATGTGCAAGTAAAGATGCTGCATCATCTTCGATATGACACTTTAATATAGTAGCAGAACGTAAAATAATGTTTTTTAGCTCTGCATCATCGTAGTACTCTAAGTGACAGTTAATACCAAATCTCTCTGAAAGTGGTGTTGAGACAGCACCTGCTTTAGTTGTTGCTCCAACAAGAGTAAACTTTGGAAGAGGAATTCTCATAGTTCTTGCACTTGGACCTTGACCAATAACCCAGTCAATTTCGAAATCTTCCATAGCAATATAAAGCATTTCCTCTAAAGCAGGCTTTAATCTATGGATTTCATCGATAAAAAAGATTGAGTTTTCAGTTACATTAGTTAAAATACCAGCTAAATCTTTAGGTTTATCAAGTGCAGGAGCGCTTGTCATTCTTATTTCAGAGTGCATCTCGTTAGCAATAATTGATGCAAGAGTAGTTTTACCAAGTCCTGGAGGACCAACAAGAAATGTATGATCTAATGATTCACCACGATCACGTGCGGCTTTAATAAAGATTGATAAATTCTCTTTAAGCTGCTTTTGCCCTTGGAAGTCTTCAAGGTACTGAGGTCTAAGAATGTTTTCATTTTTTTCATCTTGAGCTTGGAAAGTAACACTTACAGGACTATCTTCGCTTGTGTATTTTTCGTCGTCGTTCATGAAAGTCTCCTTAACAAGATTGGGAAGATATAGCTTTCAGCTTCATTATGACTCATCTTCTTTATCTTTTCACTCTCATCTTTTAATACTTTATCAAGGGTCTTATAAACTTGCTTCTTATCAAAACCCATACCAGCTAAAGAGTCGACAACATCAGCCCACATTTTATTGGACTTTTCAACATTCTCTACTCCACTTGGACTATCATCAGTAATAACAAGTGTATCACGAAGCATTAATATTAGTTTTTGAGCTGATTTCGCACCAATACCTGGAATTCTTGAGAGTGTTGAAATATCTCTTTGGTCAAGTGCTTTGATAAAATCATTCACACTAATAGCTGATAAAATCTTTAATGCTTGTTTAGCACCAATTCCTGGAACAGTTTGAAGCTGGTTAAAGCAATCTCGTTCAAAGCTATCTTTAAAACCAAATAATAAAGCAGCGTCCTCTCTAACAACGTATTTTGTTAAAACGCGAACCTCTTTATCTCTTGATAATGATGAAAAATATGAAGCAGCTTGAGTTGAAATCTCAACAAAAAACTCCATTCCATTAACATTTATTATCAAGCTATTTTGGTCTATACTTACAAGAAATCCATTTAATGCGTTTATCATCTATTACCTCATGATTTTTGATCCTGTTGCAGAAAAAACTGCATAAGTAATACAGTCTGCTAATGCATCCGCTGCGTGATCAGGCTTTGGAACCTTATCAAGTCCAAGTAAGATTTTTACCATCTGCTGAATTTGATTCTTATCTGCACTTCCAATTCCTGTTACTGCAGTTTTTATTTGTGGTGGTGAAAAGTAAGCAACTTCAATGTTTTTTCTTCTCATTTCAAATGAAATTGCACCCATTACTTTTGCAACACTTATAGCTGATGAAATATTTTTGGTAAAGAAGATTTCTTCCATTGAAACAACTTCAGCTTTATATTTGTCAGCGATTTTAGAAATTTCATCTACAATAGAAAATATTCTATCAGGAAGATTTGCCTCAGGCTTGGTAGCTATTACACCAAAAGAAACAGGCCGGTAGCGCTGATTTATAACTTCAACAACACCCCAGCCTGTATTTGCCAATCCTGGGTCAATACCTAGGATTATCATAAATTAATTAAGCCTCTGCTTCGAAATCATCTGGAAGATCAAGGTTTGTAGATACCATCTGAACATCTTCAAGATCTTCAAGGCGTTCAACAATCTTGAGAACCTTGTTAGCTTTTTCATTATCAAGAGTAACTGTTTGATCAGCAATCTTCTGGATATCAGCACTTTCCTGCTCGAAACCTGCTGCCTGCATTGCTTCAAGAACTGTAGCAAAGTCAGCTGGTGCTGTTGTTACTTCGATTACTCCATCAGATGTGCTTACATCCTCTGCTCCATTATCTAAAGCTGCTTCAAGAATCTGATCTTCAGTGTACTTCTCTTCACTGTAGGTGATAATACCCTTAGTTTGGAACATGTAAGATACACAACCTGTGCTACCAAGTGAACCACCAAGCTTTGTAAGTGTTGAACGTACATCTGCAGCTGTTCTGTTCTTGTTATCTGTGAGAGTATCAATGATGATTGCTACTCCACCTGGTGCATATCCTTCATATGTGAGTTCGAAGTAGTTAGTAGCTCCGCCTTCACCAGTTGCTTTCTTGATAGCTCTTTCAATGTTATCTTTTGGCATGTTCTCAGCCTTAGCCTTGAGGATGGCTGTTCTGAGGGTAGCATTGGAGTTAGGATCAGGACCGCCTTGCTTTGCAGCTACTGTGATTTCCTTGATGAGCTTAGTGAACTTTTGTCCACGTTTTGCGTCCGCGATACCTTTTGCATGTTTAATAGTTGCCCATTTACTGTGGCCAGACATATATAACCCCTTATAAATAATTAATTTTTACAACTATAATAAACTATCACAAAAAAAAATGTATCGTCAACATGATGAAAAATATTTTTTGTTTATATTGCCATTGCAAGAGTTAAAATTACTTGATTTTCGACTAAAATTCCCTCTTTTGTAAGAGAAAAACTATCACAGTTATCGATATAAAGCTCTTTATCTAGGTTATTTATAAAGTTTTTATAAACGCTATCAAAGTTTTTTGAAAATCTTTTTTGATAATCTTTTTTACTAATTCCTTCTTTAACTCTTAAATGAGTTAATAGATATTCTTCTTCAAGTTCTTCTGTTGATAACCTATACGCATCAAAGGAAGGATCTTTGATATAGTCTTCAACACTATCTTTTTCTCTTAAACTAATAACTTTTTCATAGCCAACACTGCTTTCAGCAGTAGGCCCTAGTCCTATGTATTGACCAAGGTTCCAATATACTTGGTTATGAATTGATTCATATCCCTTTTTTGCAAAGTTACTAACTTCATATTGCTTATAGCCTAAGTTTTCTAAACATTGCCAAGCAGAAATGAGCATTTGTCTCTCCGCTTCTTCGTCAATTGGTTTACAGTTTTGAGTTAACTTTGTGCCCTCTTCAAATGTTAATGAATAGAGAGAAATATGGTCAACATCGAAGGAAGAAAGAGTATTAATATCATTTATTGTGTTATCAACACCTTCACCAGGAATACAGGTTATTAAATCTCCGTTTAGGTGGATATTATATTTTTTCTTGAAAGCAGAAAGAATAGTTAAAGCATTAATATTGTCCTCATAGCAAGCATTCCTTCCTATTGTTTTTAATGCTCTATTTGAAAAAGATTGAATACCAACACTAATTCGATTTACAAATGTAAATAATTTTTCAATTTCTTCTGTAACATATTCTGGATTTATTTCAATTGTAAACTCTTCACACTTTCCATTACTAGAAGCAAGTTCTGCAATTTTTAAAAGGTTATCAAAACCTAAAACACCAGGATTTCCACCACCAATAAAGATTGTTTTATATGGCTTTTTTACTACCTTATTTAACTGTGTTATTTGTTTTAAAAGAGTGTCTAAAAACTCATCCTTTAGAGAGTGATCAACTGTAGAATAAAATGCACAGTATGAGCATTTACTCTTGCAAAAAGGAATATGAATATAGAGAGAAATATCTCTTTTTAGATCTAAACCTTCCATCACTTAACTAACCCAACATCGCCAATAGGCCAAAATCTAGCAATTACTTTACCGTTAATTGTACTTTCCTTAACAGGTCCAAAATATCTTCCATCAGATGAATTATCTCTATTATCGCCAAGAGGTAAAACATATCCATTAGGTACATATATACCTGCTCTATAGTGGGAATATGCAGAACGTGCATACATATCAGAAGGATTAATTAATGTATTCATTAATGTTTTATTTTGTAGAAATTCATAGTAGTCAAACATATTTTGGTTTTGCACACTTTCATATGAATTTTTTAAGTGCTGAGGAACAACATTAATATTATTTTCTTGTAATGCAAATAACCTACCCCAAGCATGCATTCCATCATATAAACTTTCATCTACACTTCTATGTGGACCAGGTAATAGAGAATTTTCTTCTCTATATTCCTCTTCTGTAATGTAATTATCATATCCAGCTGGCTTAATTAAGACATTTCCATCCTTGAATTTTATATTATCACCACCAAAGCCAACTGCTCTCTTAACAAATAATCTTTCAGCAATAGACCCATCTTCATTTCTATCAATATTCACAAGTGATAGTGTTGCATAGTAAATGGCTTGAGAAAGAATATCAAAAACAGGTCCCTTTGAATTGTATTCAGGATTGTAGAAAGTAATAATATCATCTCTTTGTACTTTTCTTGAATTTGAAAAGATTTTTGGACCTGTAGGATATAGCTCTACCCCATAGCTAATTTTACTTACAACTACTCTATCGTTAATATTTAATGTTGATACCATCGAAGGAGATGGTATTAAAAATAGTTGAAATAAAAATTGATTTAATAATATTACTACAACAACTGCAAATATTAGTGCATCAATCCAAGACCAAAGTTCAGTAAGAATTGTTTTTTTCTTACTTTTTTCATATGCTTTTAAAGCTTTTCTATGTGTAAGAATTTTAACTGTTTTATTCTCTAAAAATGAATATATTTTATCCATGTTATTAAACATATCAAAGCCTTCGTTTGTTGACAATAGGAGGTATAATGATTACTTTAAATTGGTATGAAAAAAGAAAAACTTCCTGAGGTCGAACAAGTTGTTCTACCTAATGTTTTAGGCATGAGGCCTGGAAAATATATTCTTATTGCTTTAATTGTAGTTATTTTACTTTTAGTGTTTTTACTTGGTATTTTACCTGGAATTATCTCATCTGGTCGATATATCTCTTTTAACAGTAATTTAGCTGATGTTGGTATAATTCTTGATGGAAAATATATTGGTTCTACAGAAGGCTCAAGAATATTTGTTTCATCTGGAAAGCACAATGTAGAATACATTAAGAATTCTGAGAAAATTGCAGATGATGTAATTAGTGTGGATAAACCAATATTTTTAACTTTGCTAATAAAAAGAACTATGAATGTTGATGTTCCTAATGTTGGAAATCAAGAAATTTACAATAATAGTTTAGAAAACACATTATATAATATTGTCTCCTACTCTCAAGTTGTTGATTACTCAGATTTTTATAATTATCCTCCTTTAATTACCAATCTTGCAAAGGATGCGGTTGCTTGTAATATTAGTGATGTTAGCAAAGAGTTTTTCTTACTTCTTAATTTTATTACATCTGACGTTTTGAAAGCCGATTTAGATAATGCATTAATAATCCTAGAACAAAATAACATTAGTTATAAGACTGCTAACTTTATAAATCTTTATAACATGTTACCTGATGTGCTTTCTTCTAACCTTGATATTGTTAAAGTAAGCCAAAAAAAATGTGTAAATTCACCAAAGAAAGCTAATAATATGTTTATCTATGATGAAGTTACATTTGAAATAGGAACAGATAGCTACCCTAATATTTTTGGCATTAATACTTATCCTGTATTGGTAAATGTAAAG
The DNA here is from genome assembly GCA_028723145.1 of Spirochaetales bacterium. Taxonomy (GTDB): domain Bacteria; phylum Spirochaetota; class Spirochaetia; order Sphaerochaetales; family Sphaerochaetaceae; genus Bullifex. Next base: position 6,688 of record JAQYFM010000094.1, read on the forward strand.
CCATTTGCTGTTAGTGAATCCTATGTTTCTGAATACGATTGGGCTTTGTTTATTGAAGCTAATCCATATTGGGCAAAGAGTAATATTA
>JAQYFM010000095.1 GCA_028723145.1 Spirochaetales bacterium
AACCCTTGATCAAACAGAAAAATATAAACTCAATACTAAAGGAGATAGTACAATGAGAATTGCAGTAACTTATGAAGATGGACAAATCTTTCAGCACTTTGGACACACAGAAAACTTTAAAGTTTATGATGTTGAGAATAATAAGGTTACAGACAGTAAAGTAATTAATACTAATGGCACTGGACATGGAGCACTTGCTACCCTATTAAATGGTTTAGATGTTGATGTCTTAATTTGTGGTGGAATTGGAGGAGGAGCTCAGATGGCTCTCGCTGAAGCAGGTATAAAGCTTTATGGAGGAGTTTTTGGTGATGCAGATAGTGCTGTTGACGCACTATTAAAGGGTGAACTTGAATATAATCCAAATGTAATGTGTTCTCATCACCACCATGAAGAGGGTCACTCCTGTGGTTCTCATAGCTGTGGACATCATTCCTGTCATTAATTCAAAGGGCTCTTTTTAGGGCTCTTTTCTTATGCTAAAATATTCTTATGATTAATGTACAAAATGATTGGCAAAGTTTTTTTGATAGAGAGCAAAAGCAATCCTATTACTTAGCATTAAGAGAGTTTTTGATAAAAGAATATTATTCAACAACTATCTATCCTCCAATGAATGAAATTTTTAATGCATTTAAATTATGTCCTTTTGAAAAAACCAAAGTAGTAATTGTCGGTCAAGATCCATACCATGAAGAAGGTCAGGCAATGGGGTTATCATTCTCTGTTAGAGAAGGTACACAAGAACCACCATCACTACAAAACATTCATAAGGAAATAATTGATGAAGGTGTTGAGATGGGGCCTTGGTCTTCTGATTTATCAAGATGGGCAAGGCAAGGAGTATTACTACTAAACTCTACCCTTACAGTTCGAGCTCATAAGGCTGCATCACATTCCTCTAAGGGATGGGAAACACTTACAGATAGAGCAATAATCGAGCTAGGTAAAGATACTAGGCCAAAGGTATTTATGCTATGGGGAAGCTATGCTAGAAGTAAAAAAGCTTTGATAGAATCAAAAAATCATTTGATATTGGAAGCTGTCCATCCAAGTCCACTCTCAGCATATAGAGGATTTTTTGGTTGTGGACACTTTAAAAAGTGTAATGATTTTTTACAAGAAACAAATCAAGAAAGAATAATTTGGTGAATAAAGCGGCCCGTTTGGACCGCTTATTTATTACTAAATTACATGTAGTGCATCAGTATCAATTAAGAGATGACACTTTTCACCGACCTTATAAACCTTTCTATTCTTAGGGTTGTGGTCTTCAAGCTTAACAAGAGTATTCCCTACCATTACATGATAATTCTGATAAGACCCCATGAAGCAAGAAACAATAACTCTACACTCTAAGCCACCCTCATCTCCAAGCTTAGCTGCTTCAGGACGTAGAACTGCAGTATATTGATCACCAATAACCATATTCTCTTTTGGAGGAGTCTTAAGTTTTTTACCTTCAAAATCAAGAACTGCGTATTTACCATCCATTCCAGCATATTTGCCTCTTAAGAAGTTTGCCTCTCCTATGAAGTCAGCAACGAACTCACTTACTGGATGGTAGTAGATTTCTTCTGGAGTACCCATCTGAGCAACTACACCTTTATCCATAATGATAATTTGGTCACTTATAGCCATAGCTTCACTTTGATCGTGAGTTACGTAAATAGCTGTAATTCCTACCTCTTGTTGAATTCTTCTAATTTCTGTTCTCATCTCTACACGAAGCTTAGCATCAAGGTTTGAAAGAGGTTCATCAAAAAGAAGAACTGATGGTTCAATAACAAGAGCTCTAGCCAAAGCAACACGCTGTTGCTGTCCACCAGATAGCTGATTTGTCATTCTACCTTCCATTCCAGAAAGCTTAACGAGATCAAGAATCTTCATAACCTTTTCTTTAATTACATCTTTTGGAACCTTTCTAAGCTTAAGGCCATATGCAACGTTATCAAAAATATTGTAGTGAGGTAAAAGTGCATAGCTCTGGAAAACCATTGCTGTATCACGCTTATTAGGAGTGAGCTCGTTAATTGGTTCATCTCCTAAATAGATTTCACCCTCATCCGGACTTTCAAAACCAGCAATCATTCTTAGTGTAGTAGTTTTACCACAGCCTGATGGACCTAATAGAGTAACAAATGAACCTGGCTTAATCTCAAGATCTGTATTTTTTACAGCATAGAAATCTTTACCTGTCTTTGGATCTTTATAAATTTTTGAAATATGTTCTAGGCGAACGCCCTTTTTTACCTTTTCCATTATTCGACCTCCTGAAGTTTTTTACTTGTTCCAAAGTGTTTGATGAAAATATTCATCAACAGTACAGAACCGTAAGTGATAATAATGAGGATTGTTGCAAATGCACATGCTAAGCCATATGCACCCTTCTCTGCAAACTCATTAATCTGAACAGTAATAAGTAAGAACTGTGGAGTAACGAGCAAGATAATTGCAGAAATAGCTGTAATACTTCTTACAAATGAAGTTACAAGACCAGAAAGGAATGAGTCCTTAATTAATGGCAATGTAACAGTCATAAATACTTCAAATGAGTTTGCACCCATATCATATGCAGATTCTTCGATTGACTTATCAATCTGGCGAAGTGCTGAAATACCAGAACGAGTACCTGTAGGAAGTGATCTAACAACAAATACAATAATTAATAGTGTTGCAGAACCATAAATCCACTGCATTATACCAGTATGGAAAATACCACCAGCAAAGCCTCTAATGTATCCAACACCGAGTACTGTTCCAGGAACTGCCATGGCAAGCATTGATACAGCTTCAATAAAGCCTTTTGCCTTAAACTTCTTCTTAACAACTAAGTAGGAAATAATCATTGAAAGAAGAGCTGTTATCGGAGCACTAATTAAGGAAAGTACAAATGAATCTTTGAAAGCTTTAAAGCCCTTAAACTTTGTAAATACCTGCTTATACCACTTAAATGTAAGTGGGAAGAATTTATATCCCCAAGTTGGGAATAATGATCCAATTGGAACACAAAGGTACATCATAATTACAAAGATAGCTACTGCTGAACAGAAGATAGTTAAAGGAAGTTTTACACTTCTATCTTCAATAAGCATTCTACCTCTAGAAGCTTTACCAGTTAAAGTAGCGGCTGTTTTCTTCTCAAGTACATACTTTTGCACAGCAAACATAACAAGGGTAATTGTTAAGAGTACAACTGCCATTGCTGCTGCACCTGATTTATCATAAGCACCTGTTATTTGCAAATAAATAGTAGTTGCTAAGGTATCATATGAACCACCAATAATCATTGGGTTTGCAAAGTCAGCAATTGATTCAATAAATGTAACTAAAAATGCATTACCAAGTCCTGGTAAAATTAAAGGTAATGTTACACTTGAAAATACCTTAAAACGAGTTGCACCCATATCTCTTGCGGCTTCTTCAAGAGATGGATCAATATTCTTCAATAAGCCCTTAAGCATCATGTAACATACAGGGAAGAATGTTAATGCCTGTACAATTACGATACCCCAGAAACCATATACAGAGTTATCATATATCTTTAATAAGTGTCTTGTAATAATACCAGCCTTACCAAAGAGCATAATCATCGAAAGTGAAAGTACAAAAGGAGGCGATACTACCGGGAGCATCGATACAACTTTAAAAAGTCCTCCAACGAACTTATTCATACTAAGGTAGACTTCTACATAAGCAAATAATAAGCCAACTAAAGTTGAAATAATACCTACTACGAAACCAACCTTTAATGTATTAGAAATTGCCTTTGTAAATGTAGGCATCTTAAAAATACGCTGAAATACGGAAAAGCCAAACTTTCCATCCCCAATGAAAGAATCAACAAGCAAAATTGCAAGTGGATAGAGGATAAATAAAGTTAGAAAGGCTATCAGCACAACTATAGTGGTGACCATGATAGGATCTTTCATCAGCTTCTTCCTATCAAGAGTAGCACCTTGTCCCTTTGCCATCTTTATGCCTCCTTGTGTGATTATTCAAAAAAGAGGGATGAAAAAGTATCTCATCCCTCTATATTTCAGGAATATTCTAGATTATTTAATCTGGAATCTTGTTGCATCGCCTGTTGCAGCACCAGAAGCAGCTAAAGCATCCATAACTTCAGATATATACTTCTTGATGTTTGCTGTAGCATCAGCAAAGTCATAATCGATAACGTTTGTTGGGTCTAAGCCAAAGTCATAAGCAATCTGTGGCTGATCAGCGTTATCAAGTACTAAGAACTGGTAAGAACCATTATCTTTAGCGAGGTTTACACAATCTGGAGAAAGTGCGAATTCAATCCAAAGCTTAGCAGCATTAGGGTGTTTAGCTCCCTTGAAGATTGCTGTTGCACCAATTTCACATGTTGTACCAGATGATGGGATAACAAGACCAATGTTGTCATAACCATTATCAACAATCTGATAAATACCATCATGTAAGAATCCAAGGCCGATAACACATTCGCCTGTACCAACGTTCTTTGAAGGACCTGAACCAGACTTTGTATAAACGTGGATGTTCTTATCGAGGTCTACTAAGTACTGAATACCTGCATCATGACCATACTTCTGAATAACAGTATTGATGATGAGCTTAGCTGTACCAGCTGTATTATAGTTAGATGTCCAAATTAAGCCCTTATACTGAGGGTCTGTTAAGTCAGCGAAATCCTGAGGAACCTTAACACCAAGTCTTGCTACTTCGTCTTTGTTGTACATAATTCCTAAGATACCTGTGTAGATACCATACCATCTACCTTCACTATCCATATAAACTGGCTTTGAGATATGCTTAGCATTTTCAGCCTTATATGGTTCTAAGAAGCCTTCAGAAGCAAGAACGTTATAAGGGTCTGTTGTACCACCAAACCATACGTCAGCAGATGGGTTTCCATTTTCTTCTTCAATCTTAGCTTGAACGTCACCTGTTGAAAGGCGCTGGAATACTGTCTTGATTCCATAAAGCTCTTGGAACTTTTCACATGCAGCTGCAAGGTATGGTTCCTCACATGATCCATATACAACGAGTTCACCCTCTGCCTTTGCAGCCTGTACAAGTGGTGAATCGTTTGTTGAAGCTGTAGTAGCCTCAGCAGCACCTTGAGCGAAAAGTGATACTGCTAGTACTAGAACTAATAGAACTGATAAAAGTTTTTTCATTTTCTTATCTCCTTTTGATAAGTATTTACCTAAAAAAAAGGATAAAACAGCGATTTTCCAAATGCAAGGAAAAACCGGTTAAGTGAGAAAAAATTTCACTATTTCAAAAAATTGTTCTATTTAATATTATTTAGCCATGAAAATAATTAGAGTTGAAGAAACAAAAGATAAAGAAGCATGGAGCTTATTTCAAAAAGTATATGAGACAATTGATAATAAAGAGTATTTTGCTTTTGATAAAAACTATATTCCACCAAAACAAGGTTATACATATAAACTATATCAGGATGATAAACTTGTAGCCTGCTTTTTACTAACCTTTCCTCACCTTGATGAAGAAAATCTTGGACATGATATTAACTTTGATGATGATAAGCTATTAATGGTTGCTCATATGGACTCTGTAGCTGTTGATAGTTCTTATCGAGGTAGAGGATATCAAAATATCTTGATGAAAAAAGCCGAAGAAGATGCAATAAAGCTTGGTTATAAATATTTAATGTGCACAATACATCCCAATAATATTTATTCAATGCAAAATGCATTAAAGCTAGGCTATAAGAATGTATTAACTAAAGCAAAATATGGAGGAAAAATAAGAGCGATAATGCTTAAGGAAGTAGCTTCTCAAGACTTTTGCCTTTAGCTAAATCATCAATTAATTTATCAAGGATTCTAATATCTTTATATATTGGATCTTCGATAGAATCGATTTTAACCCCACAAATACTTCCCTTAACGTTAAATCGTTTTTCATTCATTTTAGGTGCATTAACAAAGAATTCTTTATAACTAATATCTGATAAAGTTAATTTTTTTATCTCTTCCTCTTGATAACCTGTAAGCCAAGTGATGCAAGAGAGCATTTCTGCTTCACTTCTATTTTTTCTTACAACCTTATTCAAAAGCAGAGTGTAAATTTTTGAAAATTTATAATTAAATACTTTTTCCATACAAACAATGAGGGTCCCCTTTTGTTAGGAGACCCAAAAAGAAAGTTATCTAAGAACTGGAGTATATCCACCTAAAAGCTCTGGGATAATCAAGCTAATTTGTGGAATGAATGAAACCAATAATAGACAAAGAATCATACAAGCATAGAATGGAAGTGTTGCCTTAACAACTTTTTCCATTGGAGTCTTACCAACTGCAGAACCGATGAAGAGTACTGCACCAACAGGAGGAGTAAGAAGACCAATACCACAGTTAAGAACAACCATGATACCAAACTGAATTGGGTCAAGTCCGCAAATACCTGTTGCAATTGGAAGTAAGATAGGAGTTGCAATCAAGATGATTGGTGCCATATCCATGATACAACCAAGTACAAGAAGGATAAGGTTAAGTAAGAGGATTAATACAACTCTATTACTTGTAAGTGATGTAATTGCAGCTGCTGCCATATCAGGTACATGTAAAGTTGTAAGACAATAACCAAATACAGAAGATGTTGCAATAAGAATAAGTACTATTGAGAGAGTATTAATACATTCTTCGAGAGCCTTCCAAACACCCTTCCAGTTAAGACCTTTGTAGATAAATACAGATACAATTAATGAGTAAATTACTGCGATAGCTGCAGATTCAGTAGCTGTAAATAAACCACCTACTACACCTACTACTACAATAATTACTGCAGCAAGTGCCCATATTGACTTACCAAGCTGGACGATGAATTTCTTGAGGCTGAATTTTTCTCCCTTTGGGTACCCTCTCTTAACAGAGATAATATATGAACCAATCATGAGGGATGCTGCTAAGAGTGCTGCAGGTAAATAACCAGCAAGGAAGAGGCTACCAACTGAAATACCACCAGCAGTTGTTGCATAAATTACCATGTTATGTGATGGAGGTACTAAGAGACCTTCACATGAAGAAGTAATTGTAACAGCTGTTGAGAAGTCAGCATCATAGCCTTCATCAACCATCATTGGGATAAGAATAGATCCAAGAGAAGCTGTATCTGCACTAGCTGAACCAGAAATACCACCAAAGAAGTAAGAAGCTACAACGTTTACCTGTGCAAGACCACCTCTCATCCAACCTACACATGAGTTAGCAAGTGCGATGAGTTTATCTGAAATACCACCAGAACCCATTAATACACCCATTGTAATAAAGAATGGAACTGCCATTAATGAGAATGATGAAATACCTTTAACCATCAAACGACATACATCGTTAAGGCTGTTTCCCTGAACTAACATACAGAATACTGATGAAAGACCTACTGCATATGCAATTGGGAAACGTAGGAAAATCATTACAAAAAAAGAGCCAAGGAGTACCAAAATAGCTAAAGACTGTGTATCCATTTATTTATCCTCCTTAACAAAAAATAATTTAACATGGTTGTAAATTGCTTCAAGCTCAAAAATAACCATTGCAAAACCTGCAAGAGGTACTGGGAAGTACATCCAGAAACGGCTTAACCAAGGAAGTGAAACGTAGAAGCCTCTGCTACCAAGAGTTGAAGTATATCTCCAACCAACAAATAACATGATAAAGCCAAGAGCAAGAACTGCAATATCAGCAATAATATCAAGAATTCTTAGAGCTGTTTTTGGAATATATCTATCAAATGCAGTCATTCTGATGTGTGCGCCACGTCTAATAGAAAGGGCAGCAGAAAGTACAGCCATATAAGACATACAAGTAAGAACAACTTCTTCTGTCCATGCTGGGTCAGTTAAGAATGGAATATATGGACCTAATAGTCTACCTGCTACTGCATAAGATGTAATAAGAATATCAGCAATGAGCAAAAGTTTACAAATGATTAATACAATTTTGTAAGTCCAGTCATATGCAGGTTTAATCTTATCCATCGTTTCAAAGAATTTAGGCATAAAATTATCTCCTGTTTAATCTAATACAGGCGCGGGTGATTCTCCGCGCCTGAGAATTAATAAAGAAATTAAAGACTATTTGAGATCCTTAATCTTCTGGTAGAGAGCTGCATTAGACTTTGTCTGCTCTGTGATAACCTTTTCACAAGCCTTTGCCCATGGAGTCTTATCTGCAACTTCTACTACGTTACAACCTTCAGCCTTGAGGAGGTCGAGAACTTCATTTTCTTTAGCTTCAGAAATCTGAGCATTGTAAGCCTGTGTAAGTCTACCAGCTTCCATGATAGCATTTCTCTGTTCGTCGTTAAGCTTGTTCCATGCTGTATCTGTGATAACTGCCTGGATAGCACCAAGTGTGTGACCATCGAGGATGAGAGTATTTGCTACTTCTGGGAATGCATTAGATCTGTAGTTAGCAATTGGCTGTTCAGCACCATCAACAACACCTGTCTGTAAAGCTGAATAGAGTTCACCAAATGATACTACTGTAGGAGAAGCACCAAGTCCCTGAACCATACCGTTCATAACTGGGTCGTTAGATACACGAATCTTTAAGCCTTTGAAGTCTGCAATGCCCTTAACTGGCTTAACTGTAAAGAAGTGTCTGAAACCTTCTTCACCATAGAAGATACCTCTGAGTGGAAGACCAATTTCCTGTGGCTCATTGAGGAATTCTGAAGCAAGATCTGAATTAGCAAAGTTCCAGAAGTGCTCTCTTGATTCAAATGTAAATGGGATTGAGAGAAGCTTTGACTTCTGTGCACCATAGCTTGTTAGTGCGAATGCTGAAATTCTTGAAATATCTACAGAAGTACCGCCACCAACCATTGAATCGAGAACGTCGTTTTCACTTCCGAGAACACCAGCTGCCTGGATATCGATGATAACAGAACCATTTGTAAGTCTTTCAACCTGTTCCTTGAAGTACTGAGCTGTCATACCTACGATAGAATCGAGTGGGTTTACTTCAGCATAAACAAGTTTAACTGGACCAGACTGCTTAGCAGCACCAGTTGATTCATTAGAACCATTAGCGAAAACACTTGTCATTGCGACAAGAGCGATGAGTAATACAGCTAAAAACTTTTTCATTATTTAACTCCTTGCTGTGTGATTAAAGAAAGATAGGTAATTAATTCCTTCCCCCTTTTTATAATACCTTAAAGCACCCAAACTCACAGCGCAAGAGAAAATTGAAAATTTGAAAAGATTCAAAAAAAATGTAAAATTACATATCTTGAATAGCTTTGATAATTTGTTTTTCCTTTTCTGTTCTATTTTCATATAATGAAGAAATTTGCTTTCGATAATATGACTTCTCTTCCTCAGTTACTTCCGTAAGTATTACCCCTTGCTCTTTCATCTTTTTTAGGGCATCCTCTTCTGCTTTCTTCCAAAGATCTCTTTCATATATAGCACTTTCTTTAGCACATTGCTTAATAATATCTATATAAGAAGGATTAATAGAATTAATCTTTTCGAAAGTTTTTTTGCTCATTACTTGTAGCTCAGGAATTCTAATATGTTCATCAAGGAGCATGTATTTAGCGACTTCACTATGCCCCATAGAAACGTATGATGGGAAATTATTCTCAGCCCCATTAATTTTTAATGTTTGAAGAGAAGAATAAACATCACTATAAGGTATTTGAACAGCATTTGCACCAATTACGGATACTACAGCACTCATAAAATCTGATTCCTGTACTCGTATTACTCTATCCTTTAAATCAGAAATACTATTTGCTTTAGTAATTGTATAGAAATTTCTAGCACCTGCATCAAACCAAGAAAGCCCTTCAATTTCACTATCTTCAGTAAGAGTTAAAAAGTAATTTCCTATTTCACCATCTAAAACTTTCCACATATGCTCTGAATCACGATAGAGAAAAGGTAGTTCTAATACCTCAAATTCATTTAAATAAGAAGCAAAGGTACCAAGAGAAAATCTTGAAAAATCAATACCTCCAAATATTACTTGCTTTAATACCTCATTTTCATTTCCAAGAGTTCCATCTGGATAAATAATAATCTTTATTTTACCTTGAGTGCGATCTGAAACTAACTCAGAAAACTTAATTGCTGCTTGGGTAGTAGGATAATTAGATGCCTGGTTATCAGCATAACGTAAGATTAATTCAGGCTTTGTATTATCCTCGTTACTTTTATTACATGATGGAAATAGAACAAGAACCAACATTAAGAGGATATAAATCATATATTATTCCTCTTTTGACTTTTTCTATATTCTGTAGGAGTTAATCCTGTACGTTTTTTAAATGCACGTGTGAAATACCCTGCAGAATCATAACCAACTAAGGAGGCTATTTCAGAAGCTCCCTTCAATGGATCTGTTAGGTATTCTTTTGCAGCATTAATACGCAAATCAGTAAGATAATCTAAGAAATTAATTCCTGATTCCTTTTTAAATAATGCTGAAAAGTATGTAGGATTTAAATTAACCATTTCAGCAACTGAATCGAGAGAGATATCAACTCTCATATAGTTATGCTGTAAATATCTTCTAACCTTCTGAACCAAGATATTTTCTTTTTCTATATCTTTATTTTCAGTATTTATTTGACTTACTACTTGAGTTAACTGCTTTTGTGTTTCCACTTGGTCCATAGCAACCTTAACTGCACGAATTAAATCATTTTTATCTACAGGCTTTAAAATATAATCTGAAGCACCAAGTTTTAATGCTTCCTGAGCATATGAAAATAATGGAAAGGCTGTGATAAAAATAATTTTTACATCTTTCTTTTGTTCAAGAATTAGCTTTGCAGCCTCCAAGCCAGAAATACCAGGCATTTCGATATCAAGAAGAACGATATCAGCCTCTGCAATAATGGCCATAGTTGCGGCTTGCCTTCCATTTTCAACAACTCGTAAATCTACTTGAACTCCAAAAGATTGTTTAAGATATTGAGATAACATCTCTCTTTCAGCTTTTTCATCATCAGCGACAACTATCCTAAACATTTTTTGCCTCCGTATTTTTTATTATCAATTCAATATCAGTACCTTTATTCAATTCAGATTTAACACTCATACTACCATTATCACCAAGTCTTAATCTTGCTGCTACATTATATAGTCCTAAATGTTCACCGCTTGCAGAATGTTCTGAAATCCTATTTTCTATCAATTTTAATTCATCAGAACTCATTCCTAAGCCATTATCATGAACAATTATTTTAATTCCACTTTCAAAAGGCTCCACATAAATATCGACGCATCCACCTTGTTCTAATGGTAAAATTCCATATTTAAAGCTATTTTCGACTAAAGGTTGTAAGATGAATGATGGAACATAAGTTTCAGTTACATCTATCTCATCATCAATATGCCAGAAAAGCAACAATCTATCACCAAAGCGCTCATGATAAAGTATGTAATATTCATTAACTATTTTTATTTCTGATGATAAAGGTGCATAAAAATCATTACTTGCAAGTGAATACCTAAAAAGATTACTAAGACTAATTAATAAACGTTCAGTTTTTACAGCCTTCTCCTGTCGTGAACTATAAATGGTTAAATTTAATGTGTTGAAAAGAAAGTGAGGATTAATTTGACTTCTAAGCTTTTGAAGCTGTTCCCGCTCCAATATTGATTCAAATTCAATTGCCTCATTTTCTTTTTCTTTAAGCTCAATCTCCATTTTGTGTTTATCTTCAAGAACATTAACAAGATTTTTCATTGATCTTTTCATCTCGTTAAATACAACAGCAAGGTTTTCTATCTCTGCAGATCCCTTTATTTCAACATCAGGACAATCAAGATTACCTTCTGAAATAGCCTTTGCAGACTTAGAAAACAAATCCATTGAACTAATAATTTGAATAAAATCATGAACAACAAAGCAACCAAAAAAAATCATAATGATAATTGCTAAAGTTTGAAGTTTTTCTAATTCATCATTTAATAATCCTAGAGATGTGTAGAGCTTACTACTATTATTAATTAATACTTCAAGAAGCTCTCTTGCATATTGTGCAAGGAAAATACCACAATCCTTCATTTTTTCATAGTATAAATTTGTTGCAGCTGGAGTAGATCCTATTAATTGAAGATTAACTATTTGTTCAAATAAATCGGAAAAACTTTTAGTTGTTGTAATCATTGCTTCAAATAGGACATACTCTTCCTCTCCAAAATTATTTTTGAGGTATTCAAATGTTTTCAGCTTTGAATCAGAGTAATTAACAAACTCATTTTTTTTCATCAAAAGTTCAGATAAATCACCATAATCCCATCTATATGAAGCTAAATAATGATTTATCTCCTCCAACTTTGATAGGTATTCTGATAACGCCTGAACATCATTTCCTCTATCCATCATTGGAGACAGAATCTCATTGTTTCTTACCTGCGATAGCGATAATTGAAGTAATAGAGAGAACATAAAGACAATTAAAAAGACAAACATCCTAATAACAGATGAATACTTTTTACTCTTTCTTTCTCTTTTCATATTTAAAAAATTATCATGGCTTATTAAACCTTTTCAAGCTTTATCCTTTCATTTATATTATTGCTATGAAAATTAGTTGTAATATAAGTGAAAAAATATTTAGAGATTTTACAATTTTTAATATCCTTAAACGATTAAAATACTGGAAAAGTCCAGTAATCTTTGCATCAATATTAACACTCTCAGCTATAATATGCTTTGTAATGAAAACTGTTGATGGAGCAGTTTTGCTTGGTTCTGTTTTGTTAATAGTCGGACTAGGCGTTCCTGCTGTTTACTTTATCTCATTTTTCTTATCATTAAATAAACAAGTAAAAATGCAAAACTTAAACCCACCAAGATGTGCGTATACTATAGACATACTAGATAAAGATGATGGTATTTTTGTTTCTAATGAAAAGGAACAAGTAACATATCGCTATAAACAAGTTTACCATATCTACCTTACAAAGGAGTGCCTTTACCTATTTATGACTCCTCAAAGAGCTTTCCTTTTACCATATAATGATATGAAAGATTATATGGATAACGTTATTTTTATATTAGAAAAGAGAACTAAAAACAAAATTACAGACTTAAGAAAATAAAACGACACTACAAAGAATTTTTACAAAAATTTTTCTTTTTTTCTTATTTACTGTCAAGTTCAACAATTATTGAGTTATCAACAAGTTTTCAACATTATTTTGTCTATCTAGAAGTTCTAATTTTCCCTATTAAAGTTATATAACTATAATAGCCCTGTATTTTATACAACACTAGATATAGTGTTAGTTTATCCTTACCCACTCTTAGTATGGTATATTTTCCACTTGCTTATTCAAAAAACCTATGCTATGGTTGACAGTGTCCGAGGTTAAAATGAAAGTAATAAAAAGAAATGGTTCTGAAGTTGATTTTGATATTAGCAAAATAATTACTGCTATTACAAAAGCAAATAATGCTAATGTTTCACATGAATTATCTGAAGTCCAAATTAAGGATGCTGCAGAATATATTCAGTATAAATGTGAGAAATTAAAAAGAGCGGTTTCTGTAGAAGAAATCCAAGACATGGTTGAAAACCAAATCATGGCTAACGGAGCTTTTGAAGTTGCAAAAGAATACGTAAAATATCGTTACCAGAGATCATTAATTAGAAAAGCAAATACAACAGACGATAGAATTTTAAGTCTCATTGAATGTAACAATGAAGAAATTAAGCAGGAGAATTCAAATAAAAATCCTATCGTTAACAGTGTACAGAGAGACTACATGGCTGGTGAAGTTAGCCGTGATATTTCTGCAAGACTTCTTCTTCCTAAGGAAATTGTTGATGCAGATAAAGAAGGTATTATCCACTTCCATGATACTGACTATTATGCTCAGCACATGCATAACTGTGACTTAGTAAATTTGGAAGATATGTTACAAAACGGTACTGTTATTAGTGAAACTATGATTGAAAAACCACATAGCTTCTCAACAGCTTGTAACATTGCAACACAAATTATTGCTCAAGTTGCTTCTAACCAATATGGTGGACAATCTATTTCACTTGCTCATCTTGCTCCATTTGTTCAAATTTCTAGAGAAAAAATTAGAAGAAACGTTGAAGAAGAAATTCAGATGCTAGGAATCAATGCAGATGAAAAGACTAAATCTGCCATTGTTGAAAAGCGTCTTCTTGATGAAATTAAAAAAGGTGTACAGACAATTCAATACCAAGTAATTACTTTAATGACTACTAACGGTCAGGCACCTTTCTTAACTGTATTTATGTACCTTAATGAGGCAAAGAGTGACTCTGAAAAGCATGACCTTGCTCTCATCATCGAAGAGATGCTTAAGCAGAGAATTCTTGGTGTTAAAAATGAAGCTGGTGTCTGGATTACACCTGCATTTCCTAAGCTTATCTATGTTCTCGAAGAGGATAATATTAAGGAAGGTACAAAGTACTTCTACCTTACAAAATTAGCAGCTCAATGTTCTGCTAAGCGTCTTGTTCCTGATTACATTTCAGAGAAGAAGATGAAGGAATTAAAGGAAGGTAACTGTTTCCCTGTTATGGGTTGTAGATCAGCTCTTAACCCTTGGAAAGATGAAAATGGTAACTACAAGTTCTATGGACGCTTTAACCAAGGTGTTGTAACTATCAACTTAGTTGATGTTGCTCTCTCCTCACACAAAGACATGGATGCATTCTGGAAAATTTTTGATGAGCGCTTAGACCTCTGTTATAGAGCTCTTATGTGTCGCCATAATCGCTTAAAGGGAACTCTTTCTGATGCAGCTCCTATCTTATGGCAAAATGGTGCAATTGCAAGACTTAAAAAAGGTGAACCAATTGATAAACTCCTCTATGGAGGTTATTCAACAATTTCACTTGGTTATGCAGGTCTTTGTGAATGTGTTCGCTATATGACAGGAAAGAGTCATACAGATCCAAGTGCAACAGGTTTTGCTCTTTCTATAATGCAACACATGAATGATATGTGTGCAAAGTGGAAGGCTGAAACAAACATTGCCTTCTCTCCATATGGTACCCCTATTGAGAGTACTACATATAAGTTTGCAAAGTGCTTACAAAGAAGATTTGGTATCATTGAAGGAGTAACAGATAAGGGTTATATCACAAATAGCTACCATGTAAATGTTACAGAAGAAATCGATGCATTCTCAAAGCTTAAATTTGAGGCACAGTTCCAAGCTCTATCAACTGGTGGCGCAGTAAGCTATGTTGAAGTTCCTAATATGCAGAATAACATCGAAGCTGTTATTGCAGTTATCCAATTCATCTACGACAACATTATGTATGCAGAGTTAAATACAAAATCTGACTACTGCCAAAAATGTGGTTATAGTGGTGAGATTCAAATTGTCAACGATAATGGTAAGCTTGTTTGGGAGTGTCCAAACTGTGGTAACAGAGATCAAGATACCATGAATGTAGCAAGAAGAACTTGTGGCTATATTGGAACTCAATATTGGAACCAAGGTAGAACAGAAGAAATTAAAGATAGAGTCCTTCATCTTTAAAATTAAAATGAAACATATGAGGACGTCGAATGATGTCCTCATTATTATTTTTATACTTATGAATTACGCAAATATTAAATATTATGACATCGCTAATGGAGAAGGTGTTAGGACCTCTCTCTTTGTTTCAGGTTGCAGACATCATTGTAAAGAATGTTTTAACCAAATGGCTTGGGATTTTAAATATGGTAATGAGTTTACACGCAAAGTAGAAGATGAAATTATTGCATCCCTAGAGCCTTATTACATTGAAGGTTTAACACTTCTTGGTGGAGAGCCAATGGAAGTAGAAAACCAAGAAGTGCTTCTCCCTTTTTTAAAAAGAGTCAGAGATAAATATCCAAATAAATCAATTTGGATTTATTCTGGTTTTACATTTGAAGAATTACTAGGTAAAATTCCTTCAAGAGCTGCAACTAAAACAGCTAAAGAGATTTTGAAGCTATGTGATGTACTTGTAGATGGGCGTTTTATTTTAGAGGAAAAAGATATCTCCCTTCAGTTTAGAGGAAGTAGAAATCAAAGACTAATAGATTTAAAATCAACTTTCTTACAAAATCAGATAATAATTTGGAAAGATTGTAGAATAGGAGTTTGATAATGACTTGTCACAATAGTGCAAAAAAAGGTGAAATCGCATCCTCTGTATTGATGCCAGGAGATCCAAAAAGAGCAAAATTTATCGCTGAAAACTTTTTACAAGATATTAAGCTTGTAAATGAAGTAAGAGGTGCTTTAGCATACACAGGTAAATATAAAGGCAAAGAAGTATCTGTTATGGCAAGTGGTATGGGCGATGGGTCTATGGGTATTTATTCTCATGAACTTTTTAATGAGTACGATGTTGATAGAATAATCAGAGTAGGTTCTGCCGGGGCATTAAGTGATGATTTAAAGCTTGGTGATGTTATTGCAGCTCTCTCAGCAAGTACTGATTCAGGATACCTTAATCACTATAATTTCCCAGGAGTCTTTGCGCCTACTGCTTCTGCTGCACTTGTAAAAAAGCTTATTAAGCTTGATGATTCAATAATTCTTGGACCAATTTATTCAACTCCAGTATTTTACTGTGATAATGAGTATTTTGAACCTTGCAAGAAGATGGGCATGCTTGCTATTGAAATGGAAGCAGCTGCACTTTATGCAAATGCAGCAGAATTACATAAAGATGCAATTTGTCTCTTAACTATCTCTGATATCATTGGTAAAGAAGAAAATATGACACCAAAAGAAAGAGAAGAGACATTTACCAAAATGATAAATCTCGCACTTGAATTAGCAATTAGTTTTTAATCTATTAGCAGGCTAAATGCCTGCTATATTATATTTGTCCCATCCATTTACGACTTTTAAATATAATAAGTCCAATTAATAGACGTACACACTCCTCTAAGCTTAAAGTAAAATAAATTAACCATATTGGAAGATTTAATACAAAAGCAGCAATTAAACCAAGTGGAACACCAATACACCAAGTTCCAAAGATATCAATTAGTGCTATAAAATGAGTTTTTCCACCACTACGAAGTATTCCATTACCAAGCGTCATATTTAATACTTTAACAGGTGCAAATAGAGCAAATATACATATTATATATATAGCCATTTGTCTAACTTCAGGTTCAACATTAAATAGTTTTACATATAGCGATGCTGTTAATACTACTATTGCACTTAATATTAGAGAACCGATTAATGCAGTAAACAATAACTTCTTACCACTTTCATACGCTCTAGCACTATCATTAGCACCAAGATATTTACCAACTATAATTCCGGTTGCAGATGAAACACCAGTAAGAGCTCCAATTACTAATGATACTATAGGGTTCATTAATGTCATTGCTGCACACTGCTGTGTTCCTACATGACCATATATACCGCCATAAATATTTTCACCTAGAACCCACATAAATTCAGATATAAACAGAGGAAGTAATATTAGAACAAATGGTTTTAACTCTTTTATTGTTGAATACACACTCTTAATTAAGCCTCTATTTTTACTATATTTAATAAAGTAATATAGAAGCATAATAGCAGAAACTACTTGGGCGATAACACTTGCAAAGGCAGCTCCTATGACTCCTAGTTTTGGAATAGGACCCATACCAAAAATTAAAACATAGTTTAAGAGCGTATTTATAACCATACTCATTATTCCCGCATAAAGTGGTTCTTTCGCATGGTCTATGCATCTAAGATATGTTGAAAACATTGTAGT
>JAQYFM010000096.1 GCA_028723145.1 Spirochaetales bacterium
GCTAACATGGCTCCATGGGGAGCTCTTGATAATGCAATTGGAAATAACCCATTGGTAATGGCTGTTCCCTATCATGATAGCTATGTACTTTATGATGGTGCTATGTCTCAGTTTTCTTATGGTGCTTTAGAAAAGGCTATGATAGCAGATAAAAAGCTATCTGTTCCTGGAGGCTTTGATGAAGAAGGAAAGCTATCAAATGATCCAAAGGAAATAACTAAAACAGGAAGAGTTCTTCCGATGGGTTTTTGGAAAGGCTCAAGTTTATCTATCTTAATGGATATGATTGTAAGCTCTATTTCAGGAGGTTACTGTGTACCTGATATTAAAAATCAAGGAAATACCCCAGAAACTGAAACAAATCTCTCACAAATATTTATTGTTCTTAAGGTAGATAATAAAACAATTTCAGATGAAACTATTTCAAGAATTGTTGCCCAGATAAAGAATTGTAGACCTGTAGATAGTAGTAGTGAGGTTAGATATCCTAGTGAAAATCTACTAAAAATTAGACAAAAAAGTTTAACTGAAGGAATAGAAATTACTGATGATGTATATAACAGGATTTGCAATCTTTAATGATTGGGGGGCAGATTGAATTAATAAACTTATTGATATACTCTAATAGCTAAGAGGAATTTTTTATGAAAAAGGTATTATTACTTGCTTTATCTCTACTCTTGCTCTTTTCTTGTGCAAGTGTAGAAATGGGTCCTGCTAGTCACTCAATTGCTGTGCTGTCAACAACTGATATGCATGGAAGAGCTGCCAGCAAAGATGTAGCAACAGGTAAAGATGATTTAGCGTCAATGCCTAGAGTTGCTACTAGAGTTAATGAGGTCAGAGAGAATTTTGGTAGTAACATGATTGTAATTGACAATGGTGATACAATCCAAGGTACTTTAATGGCTCAATATGCTATTAACTATAAAATGGATGAAATTAATCCTATGGTAAGTGCACTCTCATATATCGGCTATGATGTATGGACAATGGGTAACCATGAATTTAACTTTGTTCCTAAGCAGAGAGATACTCAAGTATTATTTGCCCAAAATAATGGAATTAGCTGTTTAAGTGGTAATGTTACACTTCTTGAGGATGGAGTAGATGTACTTGGTAATAAGGCTAAATCAGGAAGTCCTTACTACCAGCCATATGAAATCTTTAACTTTAAATTTGATGATGGCTTAAAAGCTAAGGTTGCAGTAATTGGCCTTGGTAATGCTGCTAATGCTAACTGGGATTTAGCAACTAACTATCCAAATTTAACATTCTCATCTCTTGAAAATCCAGAAGGGCTTCTTGCTAATGAAATTAGTAAATGGGTCAGTGTTGTAAGAAATAAAGAGAAAGCAGATATTGTAATTGTTGCTGTTCATAGCGGACTTGGAAAGGCCGATGAGTTTAGCTTAGAAAGCCAAACTTTAATGGCTGCTCAAGCAACTAGTGGTGTTGATTTAATTATTTGTGGTCATGACCATCAGCCAAATATTACAATCACAAAGAATTGTGAAGGTAAGGATATTTCAATTGTTAATGGTGGAGGAAAGGCTTTAACAGAGTCTATTCTTACAATTAGTTTTGAAAAAGGTAAGGTTACTGGTCTTAACATTGAATCAAATTTAACTAATCTTGATAGCGTAAATCCGGATGAGACACTTAGTGCTATGATGGATGAGTGGTATAATGATACTTATGCTTGGGCAAGTGCTCCAATTGGAAGCTTTGATAACGGTTGGAATAGTGTTAAAGCAGAAGCAGAGGGCAAGAGCAATAATGATATGATTCTTTCTCAAACTGCTTTAATGGATTTTATTCATAAGGCACAAATTTGGTGCACATGGCAAAGTGAAGGTGTCGAAGGTGCAACTGTTTCATTTGCTTCTCCTGTATTTGGTACCGATGCAAATAGAAATTTGAGTTTTGTACCATCAGATGGAGATACAATTTCAACTCTTGAACTTTCAAAACTTTATAGATACTCCAATAACCTTTTATGTGCAGTAGAGCTTACAGGGCAAGAGCTTTATAACTGGATGAATAGTGTTGCAAATATGTATTGTATTAAAGATGGAAAGGTTGCAATGGGAGAGGGTGTATCAATTTATGGCCTTGATACCTTCTATGGTGTTGACTATGAAATTGATCCATCTAAGGAAAATGACTCTAAGCTTGTTAAGGCAGAAATTAATGGCGTTGATGTAAGACAAATTAGTTCAGTTAAGGTTGCTTTGAACTCTTACAGACTCTCAGGTGGCTATGGTTTTGCTGAAGCAACAGGAAAAAGTGAAGCCGATTGCTTCTGGACAGCTAGCCAGTTCCTTGGCTCTGATAGAGCACCTGTTCCAACACAAATTGGTGAGTATGTAAAAGCTATGGGTGTTGTATCCCCAAGTGATAATGTAGCTCATGGATATGATTCTACTTGGAAGATAATTAAATAATATTTTCTTTTATGGTCACAGTTTATTTAGCTGTGGCCTTTTTTTATATCATTTAAGTAAATTGTTATAATTTGAATAATAAATGAAAAAAAATACATTTCTTTGCATAACACATTGACTTTCTTTTATAAAAAGTTGTAAAAACGTGTTATCAAGTTCAGAGATTAAAGGAGGTCAAAGATGACAGGTTTCAGAAATGCAAATATTAAAAAGCCACTTCCTTTGATTGCTCTTATTTCTCTTATTATCGTAGTGCTACTTAGAAACTAAACCACAGGCTTAGTTCTTTTTTGTTGTAGCCCGTGGTTGAAAAGAATCACGGGTTATTTTTTTAGATAGGAGGTCTTGATGGAAGACATAAAGAGACGAACGACTCTTGCAATACTTGTTAATAACAAAGCAGGTGTTCTTATGCGTGTTGTCGGTCTTTTTTCTCGCCGTGGCTATAACATTGATTCTCTTTCTGTAAGTGAAACAGAGAATCCATTAATCAGCCGTATCACAATTGTTGTTACATGTGATGCACTCATTATCGAACAAATTAAAAGACAGGTTGAAAAGCTTTTTGATGTCATTAGAGTTTATGAGATGACTCAAGGTGGATCACTTCAGAGAGAGCTTGTACTTGTTAAGGTAAAGGCAGATGAAGAGACTAGATCACACATCGTTGAAATTGGAGATATTTTCAAGGCCAAGATAATTGATGTTACACCTCAAACTGTAACAATGCAGATTACAGGAACTAGCGATAAGCTTGATTCCTTCTTCTCCCTTATTAAGCCTTACGGAATTGTAGAGCTTGTTAGAACAGGAACTACTGCTCTTGAACGAGGTTCTAGAGCATTAAGTGAAATAGAATTTGAAAATTGATACTCATGGAGGATGATATGAGCAAAATGTATTATGAACAGGACGGAAATCTGGACTTACTTAAGGGTAAGACAGTTGCTATCATCGGTTACGGCAGCCAGGGACACGCACATGCCCTTAACCTGCACGAGAGCGGTGTTGATGTTGTCGTAGGTCTCTACGAGGGATCAAAGAGTTGGGCAAAGGCTGAGGAAGCTGGTCTTAAGGTAATGACAGCAGCTGATGCAGCAAAAGCAGGTGACATCATCATGATCTTAATCAATGATGAAAAGCAAGCTAAGCTTTATAAGGAATCAATTGAACCAGGTCTTTCAAAGGGTAAGTATCTTGCATTTGCACATGGCTTTAACATTCATTTTGGCCAAATTAAGCCACCAGCAGATGTTAACGTTATTATGATTGCTCCTAAGGGCCCAGGTCATACAGTAAGAAGTCAGTTCCAGGAAGGTAAGGGTGTTCCTTCATTAATCGCAGTACACCAGGACCCATCTGGAGACTCAGAGCAGATTGCTCTTGCATATGCTTGTGGTATTGGTGCTGGTAGAGCAGGTGTATTTGTTACTTCCTTCAAAGAAGAGACAGAGACAGACCTCTTTGGTGAACAGGCAGTACTTTGTGGTGGTGTTACAGCTTTAATTAAGGCAGGTTTTGATACTCTTGTTGAAGCTGGTTATCAGCCAGAAATGGCATACTTTGAGTGCTGTCACGAAATGAAGCTCATCGTTGACCTCATCAACCAGGGTGGTCTTGCATATATGAGATATTCTATCTCCGATACAGCTGAATACGGTGACTACATCACAGGACCAAAGATCATCACAGATGATACAAAGAAGGCTATGAAGGAAGTTCTTAAAGAC
>JAQYFM010000097.1 GCA_028723145.1 Spirochaetales bacterium
TCAAGACAGGTACAACCATATACAATTATTACAGGCCATGATAGGAAAAACGTTCCAAGGAAGGCAAGAGGAATAGCAATACCCCACATAGTTACACACAATGAATAAAAGTCAAAATATGTATCACCACCGGCAGCAAACATACCATTAATTACAACAGAGTTAATTGAGCAACCTACCATATAAATTGATAACACAATTGCTATTTCTATGAAGTTTCTTGTTGCTCCTTCCGATAACTTTACAATCATAAGTGATGGGTAAATTGTAATTAGTGTAAGTATTAAAGATAAGAATCCACAAATAACAGAGATTATTACAAGCTTATCTCCATATATTTTTGCTCTTTTTAGCTCTCCACTTCCAAGTTCATATCCAATTAATATTGCAGCACCACCCGCTAAACCTTTCATAAAGCAGCAAACTAAACTTCTAACAACAGATGCAACAGAGTTTGCCGCAGCAGCATCAACACCCATGTGTCCCATAAATGCTGAGTATGATGTAAAGCCTATAGTCCAAACAAGATATGCACCCATTAGTGGTATAAGTTGCTTAACAAAATCATTTGAAAGTTTTTTATTAAAAGTAAATAACTTAGATAAATCTGGTGTTGTAAATGAATCTTTTAGACAAATTATTATTGATAGTATTAGCTCAACTACTCTTGCAATTACCGTTGCAAAAGCAGCACCATTTACGCCCATTTTAGGCATTCCAAATAAACCAAAGATGAAAATAGCATTTAAAATAATATTCAATATTACTGCAACTGAACTAATCTTAGCTACATCCTTTGTATTTCTTCCCAGCTTTATTAGTGCTATAAAACATTGTGAAAAACCTGTAATTAAATAGGAAATAGCAGCTATCTTAAGATAACTTACACCATAATTAATCAATACTTCTTCATTTGTGAATATTTTCATCATTCCTGCTGGAATGAAAAAACAAAGTAATGAAAATAGTAAGCTAACAAGTACGCAAATTCTTAATGACATACAAAAAAGTTTATCAACTGTCTTTTTATCATTCTTTCCTGCATATTGCGCTCCCAAGATTTGGAATGCAGCAATAACACCTGTTACTGTAACGTTTTGGACAAATTGTATTTGAGATGCAAGAGATACAGCAGACATTGCATTCTGCTCTAATGAGCCAAGCATTATAGTATCTGATGCAGCTACACAAGCTAGCATAAAGTTCTGAAAGGCAATAGGTAATGCTAAATGAAATAATTTTGAATTAAATCGACTATCAGAAAAAAGATTTCTTAAATTCATATAGCTATAAATAAACATTATCTAATACTTTTGCAACACTTAAAAATTACGAGGATGAAACTATTCCATCCTCTCAAAACTTTTTTATTTTTTCTATTACATTTGTATTATTCCAAATGTATTTAAAATACTACTAATTAGAATAATGATTGAAAAAATCGGACATAAATACTTAATCATAAAAGCAAATATCCTCTTTTGTTTGAATGCTTTGTTGTTTAAGCAAACTTCTTTTTCAATTTCTTTAATTCCAATTACATAAGTTGTCAAAATACAAATTAAGATTGCAGAAATCGGCATCATTATTGAATTTGTTAAAAAGTCAAATAAATCTAAAAATTGCATGCCAAGCATTTTAATATTGCTTAAAGGACCATAGCAGAGAGCAGATAGAGTTCCTAAAGCTATCATTAATACGCCTGTTATCAATGTTGCTTTCTTTCTAGAGATTTTTAATTCGTCAGTAATTGTTGATACTACACTCTCTGTTAAAGCAATTGAACTTGTTAGTGCAGCAAATAGTACTAAAACAAAGAATAAAATACCAATAATATTACCAAAGCCCATGCTATCAAAAACCTTTGGAATAGTAATAAACATTAATGATGGACCCGCTTGAAGTTTTTCAGGATCTCCACCTGAGAAAGCAAAAACAGCTGGAATAATCATTAAGCCTGCAATAATTGCAATTAAGGTATCAAAGATTTCTACCTGCTTTGTTGATTCTTCAATTGAGGTATCATCCTTCATGTAAGAACCGTATGTTATTAATATACCCATTGCAATTGAAAGAGAATAAAACATTTGTCCCATTGCAGCTACAATGGTCATCAATGAAAAATTCTTAAAATTAGGGATTAACAAATACTTAACACCCTCTATTGCGCCAGGACGTGTAATTGAGTAAATCATTATCAAAAGTGATAAGATAACTAAAATAGGCATCATTATCCTTGATACCTTTTCAACACCATTCTTTACTCCATTAAAGACAATAAATAAAGTAATTAATGCAAAGATAATAAAGTATATTTCACATGATAATCCATTTGAAATAAAAGATCCAAAATATCCATCATTAGCAAGTGCAGAACCATTTTGGAATAAATATTCCATCAAATACTTTAGTACCCAACCACCAATAACTGAATAGTACGGCACAATCAATAGTGGGATTATTACATTTATCCAACCACCAAATTTTAACCACTTAGCGTTTCCAAATGATTTAAATGCACTTACAGGACTCTTTTTTGTCATTCTTCCAATTGATGTTTCTGCTATCACCATGGAAAAACCAAATGTTAATACAAGTAAAACATAAATAATTAAGAACATTCCCCCGCCATATTTAGCAGCAAGATATGGGAATCGCCAAATATTACCAAGTCCAACAGATGCACCAGCAGCTGCAAGTACAAATCCTATCTTTCCAGAGAAAGATCCTCTTTCAGAGCTCATAGTTTACCTCTTATGTTATATTTTAAACAAACAAGATAATGATAACCCAAAAATTTACATAATACGATAGAAAATGTTAATAATATGACGAAAGCTTTATTTCTACCTTCTAGTTCACATCAAATGAAGTACGAAGTGAAGTGATATGTAGTTTTACTTCACTTTACTTTACTTCATTCTTTTATTCCTGCTTTTTTACAGAGAAATATATAGTATTCTTCCAATCGTTGAGTCACAAAAATCACAAACAGAAGATTTATTAAAGGTAGCTCATACTAATATTCTATATCATAGATTAAGTATTTTTCATTTATGCATCGTTATTAGTTTCAATTCCTGCTAGATAATATCCACATGAAAACTAATCTCTTGCCATGAGGAAAATGACATTGATTTTCAATATCCCTCTAAAAACCAAAATAGTGTGCTTATGCATTATAGAAAAGATTTACAACATCATTACAATCTTTTGTACAAAAATTTTCTTTCCTATTTATTTGATAGACAATCTATATTCATTTTTAGCTCTTCATATTTTTTATCACAAATAAAAGGTATTCTTGCCAAGGGTAATTACAATGATATATTTTGGGCTATTAACAATTTTGATATTAATTCTATCTGTTAGTGCTATTTCAACAAAAAAGCAAAAAGGAAAAGAATTTAGTGGTAAAAAAAGTGCATCATCACTTTTAGTCCTATGAGGAATTGTAGGAACTATAGTTGGATGCTCTTCCACTGTAGGCACAGCTCAAGCTGCATTTTCTTTAGGTTTATCTGCATGGTGGTATACACTTGGTTGCTCTATTGGAATACTACTATTTGCTTTCTTTTTTTCAAAGAAAATTTATTTTAGTGATAAAACAACTCTTCTTGAGATAGTCTCCTCTAAATATGGATAAAGCTCCGCAATAACAATGAGTTTACTATCTGCAGGAGGAACAACACTATCTATCGTTTCCCAAGTATTAAGTGCTATAGCACTAATTACTGCACTACTTCCAATAAATCAAACAGTAGCATTAATAGTATTTATCATTTTAGTTCTTATCTATGTATTTTTTGGGGGTGACATATCCTTAGGATATATGGGAATTTTAAAAGCAGTATTAATGGCAATTGGTTTTCTTGCCTGCGGTGTTGTTGCATATTTATTTATGGGGAAATCATTGTATTACCTGCCTAAAGACCCTAATTTCAATATTTTTGCAGGAGGAGTTTGGAAAAACCTCAGCCAAGTGATATCACTTTCATTTGGGATAATCACAGGACAAAACTACACATCTGCCTTGATAACAAGAAAAACTTATAAAGAAAGTAAAAAGCTATAATACTTTCTTCAATAATAGGACCATTCATTGGTCTATTTTGTATATTCCTAGGCTTTTATATGAAGCTATACTACCCAGGAATTGAATAATCAACAGCTCTTCCTCAATTTATCTTATTAAAGATGCCTCCATTTATTGCAGGGTGTTTAGAAGGAATGCTTTTATTAACTTTAGTTGAAACTACAGCAGGAACTCTTTATGCTAATTCTACTATTTGCTATAGAGGTTTATTAAAAAGTAAAGTGAAAAATGAAACTCTAGCAACAAGAATTCTTATCCTTGTATTTACATAAAGTAGCAAGAAAGCTTCCGTCCCTTTATGGCGGATAATGAATTGCAGTTTTATTTATAATACAGATAGTTGCAGCATAGACAGTTAAGCTGAACAGTTGATATAATTCATTCATGACAGACGACGAACGTTCAGCAAAGAATAATACTATAAGGGAAACACTTAAGGAGACTAAGCT
>JAQYFM010000098.1 GCA_028723145.1 Spirochaetales bacterium
TGCGTCTCCACCAGCAAATACACCCGCTCTAGTTGTTTTACCATCGCTATCAACAGATAAAAGTCCTTTATTTGTTGTATCAATACCTTGTGTTGTCTTAACAAGGGTACTTTCAGCTAGCTGACCAATTGCTATGATAACACCTGTATGAGGATAGAATTTTTCAGTACCCTCAACAACTTTAATAGAACCATCTTCCTCAGTTACTGTATCAAGACAAATCATTCCCTTTTCTCTTAGTTCTACAGGCTTCTTATTAAAGCGGAAGTTAACACCTTCAATACCTGCATATGAGTATTCATATACAGAGGCTTGGATGTGCTTATCATCAGAAAGTGAGTAACATGTTACATGACTTGCTCCATTTCTAATAGCTGTTCTTGCACAGTCCATTGCTGAGTTACCAACACCAACTACTGCAACGTTATCACCAAGCTTAAAGGCCTTGCTGTTTCCAAGATAGTCAATTGCAAATACAACATTACCAAGGCTTTCACCCTTGATATGCATTGCAGAAGGCTTTCTAAGACCCGCACCAATAAATACTGCATCATATCCATCACGGAATAAATCATCGATAGTAAGAGTTCTACCGATAGTTGTATGAGTTCTAACTTTGATATCTTTAAGCTCTAGGTGTCTGTACTGGAAGTCATCTAAGATTCTATCAGGAAGTCTAAAAGATGGAATACCATACCTCATTACACCACCAATTTTATCGCGAGCTTCAAAGATTGTAATATCATAGCCCCATCTAGCTAGAAGAACTGAGATGGTTAAGCCAGCAGGACCTGAACCTACAATAGCAACTCTTCTACCATTTTTAGGAGCTGGTCCCATAGTCATCTTGTTCGCATATGTAGTTGAGATATAATCCTCAATTACAGAGAAGTGAACAGGATCATGGGTTTTCATCTTATTTCTAATACAATGTCCTTCACATTGTCTTTCATGGTTACATACAATGGCACATACAGTCGTGAGTGGGTTATTTTCAAAGAGCATTTTACCAGCTTCATTAAGCTTGCTCTGCTTTAAAAGTCTAATAGCTTCTGGAATGTTTGTATGGATAGGACAACCTTCCTGACACATTGGTTTTTTGCATCCTAAACATTTATCTGCTTCATCAAGAACGTGATAAGCCATAGTACCTCCTCTTTCTTAATTCAAAATAATTTTACCACCAAAAATATTATTTTTTAAATCCGAACATTGGATTATTCCGTCTTTTAAAAATCGTGAATCAAAATTATTAACAAAGAGTTTTGTTAACCTTATAATAATTTGTAGCTTAATTTTAGGAGTAAAATCATGTGGACAAGAAAAGAATTAAAATTAAGAGCTAAAGACGGCTTAAATAGGAACTATTGGAAAGCAGTATTAATTTCTGCGATCTTTACATTAGTATTTTCAGGAGGAAGCATACTCACTCATAAATCCGATAAGCTAGATGATATTATTGGATATGCATTTATAAATAATCCATTTTTAGTTATATTTACAGGACTCTTTGGATTTATTGCTTTTGCACTATTTATTATCTTAATAGTATTTTTAATTAATCCATTTAAAGTAGGAGTATGCAAATTTAGAATTAATGCGCTTAATGGGAGTGCAAATATTGCTGATACTGCTTTAGGCTACGATGTATCATATAAGAGAAATGTAAATACATTATTTTTTATGAATCTTTTTATAGGACTATGGTCATTACTATTTATAGTTCCAGGAATAGTTAAGTACTACGAATACTCTATGATCCCATACATTCTTTCTGAGGATCCTAATATTTCTAGACAGGAAGCATTCATAAAGAGTAAAAAGCTGATGAGTGGAAATAAGTGGAGGGCCTTCGTACTAACATTAAGCTTTATTCCTTGGTACATTTTAGGTGCATTAACCTTTGGTGTAGTTTCTCTTTTCTACGTTCAACCATACCAACAGCTAACTTCAGCTGCTTTATATGAAGAGTTAAAGAAGACCTGTCTCTAATAATGTATGGCGGTGAAGTGAAAAATTTATTCACCGCCATTTTTACTTTATTTTATCCAATCATTTACTTCAGCTTTAATGTATGAAGCAACCTCATCTAATCCTTCACCTGTTTTTGAAGAAACAGTAAAAATCTTTAATTTTGGATTTCTCATTAATGCATACTCTTTTACTTTATCGAGGTCAAAATCAAAGTAAGGAATAACATCAATTTTATTTATGATAAGGATATGTGCAACCTCAAACATTAATGGATATTTTAGTGGCTTATCATGACCTTCAGGAACAGATAGAATTACTGCATTTTTTACAGATCCTGTATCAAATTCTGCAGGACATACTAGGTTACCAACATTCTCTAGTACTACCAGATCAAGGTCGTTAACACCAAATTCCTCAATGCCTTGTCTTGTCATTGAAGCATCTAGATGACACATACCTCCAGTATGAAGCTGGATAGCTCTAACACCTGTTTCCTTTATTGCTAAAGCATCAACATCGGAATCGATATCAGCTTCCATTACACCAATTGAGATTTCATCCTTTAATCTTTTAATAATGCCCTTTAAGAATGTAGTTTTACCACTACCAGGAGAAGACATTAAATTTAATAAAAAAGTCTTTTTCTCTTTAAGTTCTTCTCTTAATTTATCTGCATCTCTATCGTTATTTTCAAAGATACTTTGCTTAACTTCTATAATTCTTACTTTATCCATTCTACACCTCAACAGCTTCAATCTCTTTAATAATTAACTCATTTCCAGTTAGTAAATAAGTCCTTTCACTCTTACAATTTGGACAAACTTTTCCATATTGAACTGTAGGATACTCGCTTTTACAATCCTCACAATAAGTAATTGCTTTAATTACTTCTACTTTAATTTTTGCATCCTTTAAAACAGTTTCCTTTTTTACAGCCCAAGACCAACAATCTTCAAAGAGGGCTGGAATAACAGTGGAGACCTCTCCGATCTCCACTGTAACAGAGTTAATCTTTTTAACATTATTTTCTGCTGCAATTTTATTTACTTGGTCAATGCAGTGAAAGACTACTCCAAGCTCATGCATCGTTCTTATTGCCCTTAAATAAAATCTTTACTCCACGTTTAGCTGCATAAGGAATTATGTGTTTAAATTTATCCTCAGCAACGACCATCTTTGAAGCTTCTGGGTGGTCACGATGAAGGGTAATAGCATCAAACTTACACTTTGTAGTACAAATACCACATCCGATACACTTATTTGGATCAACAACTGTAACACCACAACCAAGACAGCGAGCAGTTTCCTGCTTTACCTGTTCCTCTGTTAATAGGCCAGAAGGATCTATAAAGGAGTTTTTATCAACACCCTCAAGGTATTTAGGCTCTTGGCGACCAGCAGTATCGTAGCTGATTATTGAGATATCATTTTTATCAAGCTCAATAAACTCACGCTTATTTCTTCCAATAGTCATATGGCCTTTTTGGACATATCTATGAAGAGATTCAGCTGCTTCATGACCAGCCGCAATTGCATCAATAACAAACTTTGGACCTGTTAGAACATCACCACCGGTAAAGATATCTTCAACTGAAGTTTGATAGGTATATTTTTCTGCAACAGGATATGAACCATGGTGGAATTTTAATTCTTCACCTTCAAGAAGATTTCCCCACTCAATTTGTTGTCCAATTGCATAAATAACTTTAGTTCCACTAATTTCAATGGTATCACTTTCATCATAGGTCGGGTTAAAGCGTTTTGAATTATCAAAAACAGAGGTACACTTTTTAAATACAACAGAAGAAACTTTGTTATCTGTTAGCTTAATCTCTTTAGGACCTCTTGATGTAATAATTTCAACACCATCCTCCCTTGCTTCTTCAATTTCCAATTTAGATGCAGGCATGATATCTTCACTCTCTAAGCAGAGCATAGTTACCTTTTTAGCACCACTTCTTTTAGCAACTCTAGCTGCGTCGATAGCAACATTACCACCGCCAATAACAATGGTTTCATCTTCAAAGTGTTGCTTACCAGTATTAGCAACTTTGAGAAATTCAACTGCAGTTAAACAACCATCTGCCTTTTCATTTGCTAGGTTAGGGTATCTAC